>NZ_JAKMSC010000020.1:0-26016 GCF_025772425.1 Campylobacter sp. FU_497
TTTGGTTTGACGCTTTCAACTGGAAAGATGATGGTGATACTTCTATAGGTAAAACAATTGTAGATTATGATGCTAATTTGGAAGATTATGATTTAGTGGATAGTCCAGTAACTTTAGCTAAATCATCACTATACGGTGCTGCTGTATTAGGTGAATTTGATCCATTTGCATTCCAAGTATGGGCTGCTTACTCAAATAACTGGGCATTCTTATATGCAGTAGATGCTAGCTATAAATTTGCATTTAACGATGCTAATTTCAAAATCCAAGGTCAATACTTAGGAAATAGCCTAGATAGCGACAAAGAAAAATTAGGCTTAGACAATGGTAATTTCTATGCTGGACAAATTCAAGCAAATATCTATGCTTTTGATTTCCAAGCAGGTGTAGTTGGCTATGGTGAAAAAGATAAAGGTAGCGTAGTTGTATTAGAAGATAAAGGTCAAGTTATAGCTCCAGGCGAACAAATCTTCTATTCTCACGGAAGTAGATTAACAGGTGACACAGGCGAAAACTTCTTCTATTTTGCAGGTTTAGGCTATACTTTTGCTGAAACACTAAGAGTAGGATTTGATTATGTTGGTGGTACAACTGAATTAAGTCATGGTTACAAAGATATAGATAAAAATGAATACATCGCAAGAGTATCTTACGCTTATAGTCCAAAACTTACATTTAGCGGCTTCTATTCTTACTTAACTGAAGATTTCAATGAAGCTGGTGTAGATGATATTAAAGATCAATTCATCAGACTTGAAGCTCTATATAAATTCTAATTATAAAAGCTAAGCCAAAAGGCTTAGCTTACTATATCTAAAATTATCTCTTCTTTTAATCCTTGTATTTTAATTTCTTTTATTTTTAATTCATTAGGTAGGTTTTCAAACAATACTTCTTTACTATGTATATTTTTACTTGCTAGTATTCTTAGCATTTTACCCCTATAAGCCTTTGCAAAATGACTTAAACTTTTGGAATTTTTTAAAAAAGTGAAAGTTAAAAAAGGCCTTTTAATAGTATAAAATTTTTCATAAAATTTAGCTCTAAGATCAATTATCAATTCATTTTCTAAAAATTTATCAATTTCATCAGAAAAATTATCTTTATAAAATTTTTCTATATTAAAATCTTTGATTTTCTCTCCTTGCTTTAATTTATAATAAGGTATTAAATCTTTTGCTAAAATAGGACCAAAAAGATTAGAAAAAATCAAAACATTCTCATCTATGTATTCTCTTGAAATCTCACTTAAATTTTCATAGTCTAAATAATCAAAAGCAACTCCATTGTATCTTTGGATAGCTTTAATTGTGTCTTTTATTGTAATATCTTGAGTTAGCTCTTGCATTTCGTTTTTATCTTTTATACCAAAAAACTTTTCAAGTTCGCCTTCACTGCATTGTTTTATATGATTTTTATATTTTGTAAGCACTTCTAGTCTTTTGCTATATAAATTACTAAAAGCAAAAGAGTTTTCATTTATACAAGTTTGTGTGTTTGTTTTACTTTTGCTTTCACTAGGTGAAAATAAAATTTTCATATTTAATCCTTTATTTTTTTAAAAATTATACAAAATTATTTAAAACACTTGACATTAATTCAAAATTACATTATAATTCAACTTTATTTTTTGCTGGTTTAGCTCAGTTGGTAGAGCAGCTGCCTTGTAAGCAGCAGGTCGGGGGTTCAAGTCCCTTAACCAGCTCCATTGTTAATAGCAGTGTTTGACCAGAAATAAAAAGCATTTTTATTCATGGTGAGTTACTCAAGTGGCCAACGAGGGCAGACTGTAAATCTGCTGGCTTTCGCCTTCCGTGGTTCGAATCCACGACTCACCACCATTGCTTTGCGGGAGTAGCTCAGTTGGCTAGAGCATCAGCCTTCCAAGCTGAGGGTCGCGGGTTCGAGTCCCGTTTCCCGCTCCAACCTAATTTTGGTAGAGTGAAACTGGGAGCTGTTTTTAAATTCAGAATTTCTAGCAGTTTCAAATTTCCAAAATTTTATAATTTATGTTTTTAATTTTTCTGAGCGCTCGTATGGCTCAGAGGTAGAGCACTCCCTTGGTAAGGGAGAGGTCGCGGGTTCAAGTCCCGCTATGAGCTCCATTGATTTCAAGAGATTATAAAACATAAATTAGTATTTGTTTGTAAATTTTATATGGAGGAAAAAGATGGCTAAAGAAAAATTTTCACGTAATAAGCCTCACGTAAATATTGGTACTATTGGTCACGTTGACCACGGTAAAACTACTTTAACAGCTGCTATCTCTGCTGTTCTTTCAAGAAGAGGTTTGGCTGAGCTTAAAGATTATGATAATATCGACAATGCTCCTGAAGAAAAAGAGCGTGGTATTACTATTGCAACTTCTCACATTGAGTATGAAACAGAAAATCGTCACTATGCTCACGTAGACTGCCCAGGTCACGCTGACTATGTTAAAAATATGATTACTGGTGCTGCTCAAATGGACGGTGCTATTCTTGTTGTTTCTGCTGCAGATGGCCCAATGCCACAAACTAGAGAGCACATCTTACTTTCTCGTCAAGTAGGTGTACCATATATCGTTGTTTTCATGAACAAAGCTGATATGGTTGATGATGCTGAATTATTAGAATTAGTTGAAATGGAAATTAGAGAGTTGTTAAGTTCTTATGACTTCCCAGGAGATGACACTCCAATTATTTCAGGTTCTGCTTTACAAGCTCTTGAAGAAGCAAAAGCTGGACAAGATGGTGAATGGTCTAAAAAAATCCTAGATCTTATGGCAGCAGTTGATGAGTATATCCCAACTCCAGCTCGTGATACAGATAAAGATTTCTTAATGCCAATTGAAGACGTATTTTCAATTTCAGGTCGTGGTACAGTTGTTACTGGTAGAATTGAAAAAGGTGTTGTTAAAGTTGGTGACACTATTGAAATCGTTGGTATTAGAGAAACACAAAGCACTACAGTAACTGGTGTTGAAATGTTTAGAAAAGAAATGGATCAAGGTGAAGCAGGTGATAACGTAGGTGTTCTTCTACGTGGTACTAAAAAAGAAGATGTTCTTCGTGGTATGGTTCTTGCTAAGCCAAAATCAATTACTCCACATACTGACTTTGAAGCAGAAGTTTATATTTTAAATAAAGATGAAGGTGGTCGTCACACTCCATTCTTTAATAACTATAGACCACAGTTCTATGTAAGAACAACAGATGTTACTGGTTCTATCCAACTTGCAGAAGGCGTTGAAATGGTTATGCCAGGTGAAAATGTTAGAATTACTGTAAGTCTTATTGCACCAGTTGCACTTGAAGAAGGTACTCGTTTTGCTATCCGTGAAGGTGGCCGTACTGTTGGTTCAGGTGTTGTATCTAAAATTATTAAATAATCATAAGCGAGATTTTATCTCGCTTTTTAAGGAATAAAAATGAGAATTAAAGTTGGCTTAAAATGTGAAGAGTGCGGTGATATTAATTACAGTACTTTTAAAAATAGTAAAAATACAACTGAAAAATTAGAATTAAAAAAATATTGCCCAAGATTAAAAAAACATACAGTTCATAAAGAAGTTAAATTAAAAAGTTAAGGCTTTTATATAAAAGCCCTTAGGGCAATAGCTCCAACGGTAGAGCGCCGGATTCCAAATCCGATGGTTGGGGGTTCGAATCCCTCTTGCCCTGCCACAAAATAAGGTAAAATATGGAAAAACTAATAACTTATTTTAAATTGTCAAAAGCTGAATTATCAAAAGTTATTTGGCCTTTGAAAGAGCAAGTTAGAAATGCTTATATTACAGTTTTTGTAGTTGTTACTGTTGTTTCATTATTTTTAGCATTGGTTGACTTGATTATGTCATTTTCATTATCTAAGATTATAGGATAAAATAATGAATCATAAATGGTATGCAATTCAAACCTATGCAGGTAGTGAAATGGCTGTAAAAAGAGCCATAGAAAATTTAGTTAGAGATCATGGAATTCAAGAGCAATTACTAGAAGTGATTGTTCCAACTGAAGATGTGATCGAATTTAAAAATGGTAAAGAAAAAATAAGCGAAAGAAGTTTATATTCAGGCTATGTATTTGCCAATATTGACTTATCAACAGAACTTTGGCATAAAATTCAATCTTTGCCAAAAGTTGGTCGTTTTATAGGGGAAAGTAAAAAACCAACCCCATTGAGTGAAAAAGATATCAATCTTATTTTAGAAAAGGTGAAAAATAAAGCAGCACCTAAACCTAAAATTTCATTTGATAAAGAAGAAAGTGTAAGAATAACCGAAGGTCCTTTTGCAAACTTTGTAGGTATTGTAGAAGAATATGATATGGTTAGAGGGGTTTTAAAGCTAAATGTTTCAATATTTGGTAGATCAACTCCAGTAGAGATCTTATACTCTCAAGTTGAAAAAATAGTTTGATAATATAGCAAGTAAAGGAGAAAGGTTATGGCTAAAAAAGTCGTAGGAGAAATAAAATTACAAATAGCTGCTACTAAGGCTAATCCATCACCTCCAGTTGGTCCTGCTTTGGGTCAACAAGGTGTTAATATTATGGAATTTTGTAAAGCATTTAATGAAAGAACAAAAGATATGGCTGGTTTTAATATTCCAGTTGTTATTACTGTTTATGCAGATAAAAGCTTTACATTTATCACAAAACAACCACCAGCTACAGATTTAATCAAAAAAGCTGCAGGTATTTCTAAAGGTGCAGATAATCCTTTAAAAAACAAAGTAGGTAAATTAACTAAAGCACAAGTTTTAGAAATTGTTGATAAAAAAATAGCTGATATGAACACAAAAGATAGAGAGCAAGCTGCTAAGATTATTATGGGTTCTGCTCGTTCTATGGGTGTTGAAATCGTAGATTAATACTCTTTACCGCCAAGAGTTTAAAAAGGCGGTAGCACTTTATATAAAATGCGGAGAAAAATTAATGTCTAAAAATACTAAAAGATTTACAGAATTATTAAAAAAAATTGATTCAAATAAAAATTACTTAATGGATGAAGCAATAAGCACAGTTAAAACTCTTGCTTCTGCTAAATTTGATGAAACAGTTGAAATTGCTTTAAAATTAAATGTTGATCCAAGACATGCAGATCAAATGGTAAGAGGTAGTGTAGTTTTACCTTGTGGTACAGGTAAAAAAGTGCGTGTTGCTGTTATAGCAAAAGATGCAAAAGCTGATGAGGCAAAAAATGCAGGTGCTGATATAGTTGGTAGTGATGATTTAGTAGAAGAAATTCAAAAAGGAAATATGAATTTTGATGTCTTAATTGCTACTCCAAATTTGATGGGTTTAGTTGGTAAAGTAGGTCGTATTTTAGGGCCTAAAGGTTTGATGCCAAATCCTAAAACAGGTACTGTAACAATGGATGTTGCACAAGCTGTAAATAATGCTAAAAATGGTCAAGTTAACTTCCGTGTTGATAAACAAGGAAATATCCATGCAGGTTTAGGTAAAGTTAGCTTTACTCAAGAGCAATTAAAAGAAAACATGACAGCATTTGTAAAAGCTATTAATAAACACAAACCAGCAGCTGCAAAAGGAAGATATATTAAAAATGCTAGTCTTTCTTTAACTATGAGTCCTTCTCTTTCTCTTGATACTCAAGAATTACTTGATACAAAATAAAATTAATGAGAGTTTTACTCTCATTAATAAAAATTAGATAAGATAATAACTTTTATTTTATCTAATTTTTATCTTAGATTGGAGATAGCCGAGGTCCTAGGACTTAATTAGATTTTCTGCTCTGCTTGAAATCACCGGTCGGAAAGGAGTAAAGATGACTAAAAGCCAAAAAGTTGAACTTGTTTCTAAACTTGAAGAAGGTTTTAAAGCTAGTGAAGCTGTTGTAGTTTGTAACTATAAGGGTTTAAACACTAAAAAACTTGAAGAGTTAAGAAATAATGCGAGAGAAATGGATGTTAAAGTTCAAATTATTAAAAATACTTTAGCAAGTATTGCTCTTAAAAATGCCGGCAAAGATGGAATGGAACTTAAAGATACTAATATTTATCTTTGGGGTGAAGACCAATTAAATGTTTCAAAAGTTGCTGATAAATTTAGCGAAGCTAATCAAGCATTTGAGATCAAAACTGCATTTATCGAAGGCGAAGTTGCTTCTGTAGATAAAGTTAAAGCTTTAGCTAAAATGCCTTCTCGCAATGAATTACTTGCTATGCTTTTGCAAGTTTGGAATGCACCAATCACCAATTTCACAATTGGATTAAATGCATTAAAAGAAAAAAAAGAAGCTGAATAAAATTATAAAAAGGATAAAAAATGGCAATTACTAAAGAAGATGTATTAGAATTTATTTCTAACCTAAGTGTTCTTGAGCTTTCAGAATTAGTAAAAGAATTTGAAGAAAAATTTGGTGTTTCTGCTGCTCCAGTTATGGTTGCAGGTGCTGCTGTTGCAGGTGCTGCTGGCGGTGCTGCTGAAGAAAAAACTGAATTTGATATCGTATTACAAGATGGTGGTGATAAAAAAATCAACGTAATTAAAGTTGTTCGTGCTTTAACTGGTCTTGGATTAAAAGAAGCAAAAGATGCAGTTGAGCAAACTCCATCAGTTCTTAAAGAAGGTGTTAGCAAAGCTGAAGCTGAAGAAGCTAAAAAACAACTTGAAGAAGCTGGCGCTAAGGTTGAGCTTAAATAATTTTTTGTTTTTTAAAAGAAAGGATTATATATCCTTTCTTGTTTTCCTTTAATTAAGGATTCTTTCTTTCAATACTTTTACCATGGGGTATAATAATATGTTAAATTCACAATCAGGAAATCGTTTAAGAATAGACTTCTCGAATGTTCCACAACAAATAGACATTCCAAATTTATTACAATTGCAAAAAAAGAGTTTTGATTATTTTTTAAATTTAGATGCAAAAAATTCAGAAAGCGGAATTGAAAAAGTATTTAAATCTATCTTTCCAATCCATGATCCGCAAAATAGATTAAGTTTAGAATATGTAAGTAGTGAAGTAGGTAAGCCTAAATATACCATTAGAGAGTGTATGGAAAGAGGTTTGACTTATTCTGTAAATTTAAAAATGAAAATCCGTTTAACTTTACATGAAAAAGATGAAAAAACGGGTGAGAAAATTGGTATAAAAGATATTAAAGAACAAGAAATTTATATTAGAGAAATTCCTTTAATGACAGATAGAATTTCTTTTATTATCAATGGAGTAGAAAGGGTTGTAGTTAACCAACTTCATAGAAGTCCAGGTGTTATTTTCAAAGAAGAAGAAAGTTCTACTGTTGCAAATAAATTAGTATATACAGCTCAAATTATACCAGATCGTGGTTCTTGGCTTTATTTTGAATATGATGCTAAAGATGTACTTTATGTACGTATCAATAAAAGAAGAAAAGTGCCTATTACAATTTTATTTAGAGCACTTGGTTATAAAAAACAAGATATTATAAAATTATTCTACCCTATACAAACTATTCATGTAAAAAAAGATAAATTCTTAACCGAATTTAATCCAAATGACTTTTTAGATAGAGTTGAATATGATTTAAAAGATGAAAAAGGTAATGTAATTCATCAAGCTGGTAAAAGAATGACAAAGAAAAAGGCTGAACAGCTTGTAAAAGATGGTGTTAAATGGGTTGAATACCCAGTTGAAATTTTAACAAATAGATATTTAGCTAATCCTATCATTAATAAAGAAACCGGTGAAGTTTTATATGATTCTTTAACACTATTAGATGAAGGAAAATTAGCAAAAATTAAAGAAGAAAAACAGTTTGATATTGCAAACGATTTAGCTAATGGAGTAGATGCTGCTATTATTAATTCTTTTATTCAAGATAATGAAACTTTAAAATTATTAAAACAAACAGAAAATATAGAAGATGAAAATGATTTAGCAGCTATTAGAATTTATAAAGTGATGAGACCAGGTGAGCCTGTAGTAAAAGATGCTGCAAAAGCTTTTGTGAATGATTTATTTTTCAATCCTGAAAGATATGATCTAACAAAAGTTGGTCGTATGAAAATGAACCATAAGTTAGGCTTAGATACGCCTGAATACGTTACAGTTTTAACTAATGAAGATATAGTAAAAACTGCAAAATATTTAATTAAAGTAAAAAATGGTAGAGGCCATATCGATGATAGAGATCACTTGGGTAATCGTCGTATTAGATCAATTGGAGAGCTTTTAGCGAATGAACTTCATGTAGGTCTTGCTAAAATGCAAAAATCTATTAGAGATAAATTTACGGCTTTAAATGCGGATATTGACAAAGTAATGCCTTATGATTTGATCAATCCTAAAACAATTACTGTAACCATTATGGAATTTTTTACCGGTGGTCAATTATCTCAATTTATGGATCAAACAAACCCATTGAGTGAAGTAACTCACAAGCGCCGTTTATCTGCACTTGGTGAGGGTGGTTTAGTAAAAGAAAGAGCAGGATTTGAGGTGCGTGATGTCCATGCAACGCATTATGGAAGAATTTGTCCTGTTGAAACCCCAGAAGGTCAAAATATCGGTTTAATTAATACACTTTCAACTTATGCTAAAGTAAATGATTTGGGTTTTGTTGAAGCACCTTATAAGAAAGTAGAAAATGGCAAAGTAAGCAATGAAATCGTTTATTTAACCGCTACTCAAGAAGAAGGTTTAGTGATCGCAGCAGCTTCAACTAAAATTGATGAAAAGGGTAATATTGTTGAAGAATTTGTTGAAGCAAGACAAGATGGTGAAACAATCTTAGCAAGAAGAGAAGAAGTGCATTTGATTGACCTTTGTTCGGGTATGATAGTAGGGGTTGCAGCATCTTTGATTCCATTCTTAGAGCATGATGATGCAAACAGAGCTTTGATGGGTTCAAACATGCAACGTCAAGCAGTGCCTTTACTAACTGCGCAAGCACCTATAGTAGGTACTGGTATGGAAAAAATCATTGCGCGTGATGCTTGGGAAGCTATTAAAGCTAAAAGAGCAGGGATTGTGGAAAAAGTTGATAATAAAAATATTTTCATTTTGGGTGAAGATGAAAATGGACCATTTATTGATCATTACAAAATGGAAAAAAATCTAAGAACTAACCAAAATACAACTTTTATTCAACATCCGATTGTTAAAAAAGGCGAATTTGTTCAAGCAGGTCAAATCATTGCAGATGGTCCAAGTATGGATCAAGGCGAACTTGCTATTGGTAAAAATGCTTTAATCGCATTTATGCCATGGCATGGGTATAACTATGAAGATGCTATTGTAATTAGTGAGAAAATTTTACGTGAAGATACTTTTACTAGCGTTCATATTTATGAAAAAGAAGTAGAGGCTAGAGAACTTAAAGATGGTGTAGAAGAAATTACAAAAGATATTCCAAATGTAAAAGAAGAGGATTTAGCACATCTTGATGAGAGTGGTATTGCTAAAATAGGAACTCATATTAAGCCTGGCATGATTTTAGTAGGTAAAGTTTCTCCTAAAGGCGAAGTAAAACCTACACCTGAAGAAAGATTATTAAGAGCTATTTTTGGCGAAAAAGCTGGACATGTTGTAAATAAATCTTTATATGCAACTGCTTCATTAGAAGGTGTTGTTGTAGATGTGAAAATCTTTACTAAAAAAGGTTATGAAAAAGATGCGCGTGCTATAAAAGCTTATGATGATGAAAAATTAAACCTTGAAAAAGAACATCATGATAGACTTTTAATGATGGATAGAGAAGAAACTTTAAGGGTTTGTTCTTTGCTTTCTAAGTCGCCTTTAAATTCAGATGAAGAAATCAATGGTGTTAAATATAAAAAAGGTTCCAAAGTAGAAATTACAGAATTAGAAAAAATCAATCGTTTTGCATTAAATTCTTTAGTTAAAGCTTATTCTAAAGAAGTACAAAAAGAATACGATGATTTAAAAAACCATTTCCAAAATGAGAAGAAAAAACTTAAAACAGAACATGATGAAAAATTAGAAATTTTAGAAAAAGATGATATTTTACCAAGTGGAGTAGTTAAACTTGTTAAAGTATATATCGCGACTAAGAGAAAATTAAAAGTTGGAGATAAAATGGCAGGACGCCATGGAAATAAAGGTATTGTATCAAATATCGTTCCAGAAGTTGATATGCCATATTTACCTGATGGAAGACCTATTGATATAGCTTTAAATCCTCTAGGGGTTCCAAGCCGTATGAATATAGGGCAAATTCTTGAAAGTCACTTAGGGATTGTTGGTATGAGATTAGGTGATCAAATTCAAGAAATTTTTGATAGAAAACAAAAAGATTTTGTAAAAGAATTACGTGAAAAAATTCTTGAAATTTGTAGTGTATCTAGACTTGAGTTAGAAAAGAAATTTGTACAAACTTTAAATGATGAGCAACTTATTTCTTATGCTAGAGATTGGGCTAAAGGGGTAAAATTTGCTACTCCTGTATTTGAAGGTGTAACGGTTGAAGAATTTGGTAAGCTTTTTGAAATGGCTAAAATAGCTATGGATGGAAAAAGCGAACTTTATGATGGAAGAACTGGTGAAAAAATGGCAGAGCGTGTGCATGTTGGATGTATGTATATGCTTAAATTACACCACTTAGTAGATGAAAAAGTTCACGCAAGAAGTACTGGACCTTATAGCTTAGTAACACAACAACCAGTTGGTGGTAAAGCATTATTTGGTGGGCAAAGATTTGGTGAGATGGAAGTTTGGGCTCTTGAAGCTTATGGAGCAGCTCATACTTTAAGAGAAATGTTAACTATAAAATCTGATGATGTTGAAGGTAGATTTAGTGCTTATAAAGCTTTAACAAAAGGTGAGAATGTTCCAGCAACAGGTATTCCAGAGACATTCTTTGTACTTACAAATGAATTAAAATCTCTTGCTTTAGATGTTGAGATTTTTGATAAGGATGAGAATAATGAGTAAATTTAAACCTATCGAAATAAAAGAAGATGGCAGACCTAGAGACTTTGAAGCTTTTCAATTAAGACTTGCAAGTCCTGAAAAAATCAAATCATGGTCTTATGGGGAAGTAAAAAAACCAGAAACGATTAATTATAGAACCTTAAAGCCTGAAAGAGACGGGCTTTTTTGTGCTAAAATTTTTGGACCAGTAAGAGATTATGAATGTCTTTGTGGTAAATATAAAAAAATGCGCTTCAAAGGCATTAAGTGTGAAAAATGTGGTGTTGAAGTTACTAGTTCTAAAGTACGTCGTTCAAGAATGGGGCATATTGAATTAGTTACACCGGTGGCACATATTTGGTATGTAAATTCTTTACCAAGTCGTATCGGTACTTTGCTTGGTGTAAAGATGAAAGATTTAGAACGCGTATTGTATTATGAAGCATATATAGTAGAAAATCCAGGTGATGCTTACTATGATAATGAAAATACTAAAAAAGTTGAATTTTGTGATGTATTAAATGAAGAGCAATATTTAAATTTAATGCAACGCTATGAAAGTAGTGGATTTAAAGCTAGAATGGGTGGTGAAGTTGTTAGAGATTTGCTAGCAAATTTAGATCTTGTAGAGCTTTTAAATAAACTAAAAGAAGATATTGCAGCAACTAATTCAGAAGCAAAGAAAAAAACTATCATCAAACGTTTAAAAGTGGTAGAAAATTTCTTAAATAGCAATTTAAATAGCAATACAAATATTGATGAAGTGGTACCTAATCGTCCTGAGTGGATGATGATTACAAATTTACCTGTATTACCACCTGATTTAAGACCTTTAGTAGCTTTAGATGGTGGAAAATTTGCAGTTTCTGATGTGAATGATTTATACAGAAGAGTTATCAATAGAAATACGCGTTTAAAAAGACTTATGGAACTTGATGCACCTGAAATCATCATTAGAAATGAAAAAAGAATGCTACAAGAAGCAGTTGATGCTTTATTTGATAATGGTAGAAGAGCAAATGCGGTTAAAGGTGCAAATAAACGTCCATTAAAATCTTTAAGTGAAATCATCAAAGGAAAACAAGGTCGTTTCAGACAAAATCTACTTGGTAAAAGGGTGGATTTTTCAGGTCGTAGTGTTATTGTTGTTGGGCCAAAACTTAGAATGGATCAATGTGGTTTACCTAAAAAAATGGCTTTAGAATTATTTAAGCCACACTTATTAGCTAAACTTGAAGAAAAAGGTTATGCTACCACTGTAAAACAAGCTAAAAAAATGATAGAAAATAAAACCAATGAAGTTTGGGAGTGTTTAGAAGAGGTTGTTAAAGGTCATCCTGTAATGCTTAACCGTGCTCCAACCTTGCATAAGCTTTCTATTCAAGCATTTCACCCTGTACTTGTAGAAGGTAAGGCGATCCAATTACATCCATTGGTGTGTGCGGCGTTTAATGCTGACTTTGATGGGGACCAAATGGCTGTGCATGTACCTTTATCGCAAGAAGCAATAGCTGAGTGTAAAGTATTAATGCTCTCATCTATGAATATCTTGCTTCCAGCAAGTGGTCGTTCTGTGACTGTGCCTTCTCAAGATATGGTTTTGGGGATTTATTATCTATCTTTGGAAAAAGATGGTGCTAAGGGTGAGCATAAAATTTGCACAGGTATTGAAGAGGTTATGATTGCCCTAGAAGCAAAATCTTTAGATATTCATGCAAGTATTAGAAGTGTGGTTGATGGTAGAAAAATCACTACGACTGCGGGAAGATTAATCATTAAGTCTATCTTACCTGATTTTGTTCCTGAAAATATGTGGAATAAAGTCATGAAGAAAAAAGATATTGCAGCTTTGGTTGATTATGTTTATAAAGAAGGTGGCCTTGAAGTAAGTGCTTGCTTTTTAGATAAATTAAAAGATCTTGGTTTTGAATATGCAACAAAAGCGGGTATTTCTATTTCAATTGCTGATATTATTGTGCCTGATCAAAAGCAAAAAAGTATAGAAGAAGCTAAAAAACAAGTAAGAGAAATCCAAAATTCATATAATTTAGGTTTGATTACTTCAGGCGAAAGATATAATAAGATTATTGATATTTGGAAAAGTACTAATAATGTCTTATCAAAAGATATGATGGAATTAATTAAAAAAGACAAAGAAGGATTTAACTCTATTTATATGATGGCAGATTCTGGTGCTAGGGGTTCAGCAGCTCAAATTTCACAGCTTGCTGCGATGAGGGGTCTTATGGCTAAACCTGATGGTTCTATTATTGAAACACCGATTATTTCAAACTTCCGTGAAGGATTAAACGTTCTTGAATATTTTATTTCAACTCACGGTGCTAGAAAAGGTCTTGCAGATACAGCGTTAAAAACAGCAAATGCAGGTTATTTGACAAGAAAACTTATCGATGTAGCGCAAAATGTAAAAGTTACAATGGAAGATTGTGGCGCACATGAGGGTGTTGAGATTAATGAAATCACCGCAGATGGTGTTGTAATTGAAACCTTAGAAGAAAGAATTTTAGGAAGAGTTTTAGCTGAAAATATTATCGATTCTATTACTAATGAGATTTTATTCTCAGAAGGTACTTTAGTAGATGAGGAAAAAGCTAGAATTATTGTTGAAAGTGGAGTAAAGAGTGTAAGTATTAGAACTCCTATTACTTGTAAAGCTAAAAAAGGCGTATGTTCTAAATGCTATGGTATTAACCTAGGTGAGGGCAAATTAGTTAAGCCAGGTGAGGCTGTAGGTATTATATCTGCTCAATCAATCGGTGAGCCAGGAACGCAACTTACACTAAGAACTTTCCATAGTGGTGGTACTGCTAGTACAGATTTGCAAGATCGTCAAGTAGTAGCACACAAAGAAGGTTTTGTAAGATTTTATAATCTTAATACCTATGAAGATAGACAGGGTAAAACTATCGTTGCAAATCATCGCAATGCTGCTATTTTACTTGTTGAGCCAAAAATCAAAGCTCCATTTAAAGGAACTATCCATATTGAGCATGCGTATGAAGATGTGGTTGTTAGCGTTAAAGCAAAAAACAATGAAGCTAAATTTATATTAAGAAAATATGACTTAGCAAAAGCTAATGAGCTTGCGGGTGTAAGTGGTAATATTGAAGGTAAATTATATATTCCATATAGTGATGGTGCTGAAGTAGCTGAAAATGAAAGTATTGTAGAAGTAATCAAAGAGGGTTGGAATATACCAAATCGTATTCCTTATGCGAGTGAATTGCTAGTAAAAGATGGAGATCCTATCACTCAAGATATTATAGCTGGCGCAAAAGGTACTTTGAAATTTTATATGCTTAAAGGGGACGGTTTAGATAGAATTAGAAATCTAAAAAAAGGTGATGTGGTTAAAGAAAAAGGTGTTTTTGTTGTTATTGCTGATGAAAATGATAGAGAAGCAAAAAGACATTATATACCAAGAGAATCTGTGATTGAATTTGATGATAGCGCTTTTGTGGATAATCCTAAAACCATCATAGCAAAATCAAGCAAGGAAGATAAAACTATCATTGCTGAATGGGATGCGTATAATAATACTGTAATTGCAGAAGTTGCAGGTACAATTAACTTTGAGGATATTGAATCAGGTTATAGTGCTGATGAGCAAATTGATGAAGCAACGGGTAAAAGATCGCTTGTTATTAATGAGTATTTACCAAGTGGAGTGCGTCCTGCATTGTTAATTATAGGTGAAAATGATAAGGTAGTGCGTTATCAACTAGAGCCAAAAACTGTTATTTATGTAAATGATGGCGATAAGGTTAAACAAGCTGATATCCTAGCTAAAACTCCAAAGGCAGCGGCTAAGTCAAAAGATATTACTGGAGGTCTTCCAAGGGTATCTGAATTGTTTGAAGCAAGAAAGCCAAAAAATACTGCTGTTGTGGCTGAAATTGATGGGGTTGTTAGGTTTGATAAACCTTTAAGATCAAAAGAAAGAATCATTATTCAAGCAGAAGATGGAAGTAGTGCAGAGTATTTGATAGATAAATCAAAACGCATTCAAGTAAGAGATGGTGAATTTATCCATGCGGGTGAGAAATTAACCGATGGAGTTATTTCAAGTCATGATGTACTTAGAATTTTAGGTGAAAAAGCATTGCATTATTATCTTATCTCTGAAATTCAGCAAGTTTATCGTGGTCAAGGTGTTGTGATTTCTGATAAGCATATTGAAATCATCGTATCGCAAATGCTAAGACAAGTAAAAATTGTTGATAGTGGTCATACAAACTTTATTGTAGGTGATTTGGTTTCAAGAAGAAAATTCAGAGAAGAAAATGAAAGAATTTTAAGATATGGCGGTGAACCTGCTGTGGCTGAACCTGTATTGCTTGGGGTTACAAGAGCAGCTATTGGAAGTGATAGTGTGATTTCAGCTGCTTCATTCCAAGAAACAACAAAAGTTTTAACAGAAGCAAGTATTGCAGGTAAATTTGATTATCTTGAAGATCTAAAAGAAAATGTAATCTTAGGTCGTATGATTCCTGTTGGTACAGGTCTTTACGGGGAACAAAATTTAAAGCTTAAGCAACAAAATTAATTTTCAATCCTAGCAATTTTGCTAGGATTTTTAAAGTATTTTATGTTTAAAATAATTGATTTAGAACAATATAAAAGAAAAGAACATTTTAACTTTTATACTCAAAATATCCCTTGCTCGTTTGAAATTACTGTTAAATTAGATATTAGTTCTTTTTATTATTTTATTAAAAACAATAATTATGAATTCTATCCTTGTTTTATCCACGCTATTAGTAAAAGTATAAATGCTTTTGATAATTTTAAATTTAGTTTAGATCAAAACAAACAGCTGATATGTTATGATGTTATCCATCCTTCTTATACTATTTTTCATAAGGACTCTAAAACTTTTTCTGTTCTTTGGACTTTCTATAAAGAAAATTTAAATGATTTTTTATCTTTATATGAAGAGGATAAACAATTATTAAAAAGCAATAAAAGTATGTTTTTAAAAGAACCTATAGATAATCTTTTTAATATTTCTGCTATTCCTTGGATAGCTTTTGAAAATTTTTCTTTACACTTGCCAAAAAAAGAGCAATATTTCTTTCCTATTATAACAAGTGGAAAGATTATAAAAGAAAATAAAAAATTTCTCATTCCTTTTAGTATTAATGTTAATCATGCCAGCAATGATGCTTATCACATTTATTTGTTTTTAGAAAAACTCCAAGAAAACCTTAATAGTTTATAATTTTATAAGTAAAATTTAGATATTATCCAAAGTTTATTATTTTATTAATGAAAGGAATTACTGTGCCAACCATAAATCAATTGGTTAGAAAAGAGCGCAAAAAAGTTTTAGAAAAATCTAAATCACCAGCGCTTAAAAATTGCCCACAAAGAAGGGGAGTTTGTACTAGGGTTTATACAACAACTCCTAAAAAACCAAACTCAGCGTTAAGAAAAGTTGCCAAAGTAAGACTTACAAGTGGCTTTGAAGTTATTAGTTATATCGGTGGTGAAGGTCACAACCTACAAGAACACAGTATTGTTTTAGTGCGTGGTGGTAGGGTAAAAGACTTACCAGGTGTTAAGTATCACATAGTTCGTGGTGCCTTAGATACTGCAGGTGTTGCAAAAAGAACTGTTTCTCGTTCTAAATATGGTGCAAAACGCCCTAAAGCAGCAGCTAAGTAATAAAATTGCAGACAAATCCGTTAGATTTGATTTTGTTTGAGTAAAATTATAAATTTGAAGGAAAATTATGAGAAGAAGAAAAGCTCCGGTAAGAGAAGTCTTGCCAGATCCGATTTATGGAAACAAAGTAATCACAAAATTCATTAATTCTTTAATGTATGATGGTAAAAAAAGCACAGCTACGACTATTATGTATGGTGCTTTAGAAGCTATCGATAAAAAAGGTGGAGAAAAAAAAGGTATAGAAATTTTTAATGATGCTATTGAAAATATTAAGCCTTTATTAGAAGTTAAATCTCGTCGTGTTGGTGGTGCCACTTATCAAGTGCCAGTAGAAGTACGCCCAGCTAGACAACAAGCTTTAGCTATAAGATGGATTATTTCTTTTGCTAGAAAAAGAAGCGAAAGAACTATGATAGAAAAATTAGCAGCAGAATTATTAGATGCAGCTAATAGCAAAGGTGCTTCATTCAAGAAGAAAGAAGATACTTATAAAATGGCAGAAGCTAACAAAGCATTTGCTCATTATCGCTGGTAAGAGGAGTAAAATATGTCAAGAAGTACTCCTTTAAAAAGAGTTAGAAATATAGGTATCGCAGCTCATATTGATGCAGGTAAAACAACTACTAGTGAGAGAATTCTTTTCTTTACAGGTATGAGTCATAAAATTGGCGAAGTACATGATGGTGCAGCTACAATGGACTGGATGGAGCAAGAAAAAGAAAGAGGTATTACAATTACTTCTGCTGCTACAACTTGTTTTTGGAAAAATCATCAAATCAACCTTATAGACACTCCAGGCCACGTTGACTTTACAATTGAAGTTGAAAGATCAATGCGTGTTTTAGATGGTGCTGTTGCGGTATTTTGTTCAGTAGGCGGAGTTCAACCACAATCAGAAACTGTTTGGAGGCAAGCTAATAAATATGGTGTTCCAAGAATTGTTTTTGTAAATAAAATGGACAGAATTGGTGCAAATTTCTTTAACGTAGAAGAGCAAATTAAAAATCGCTTAAAAGGTAACCCAGTTCCACTCCAAATTCCAATTGGCGCTGAAGATAATTTCAAAGGTGTAATTGATCTTATTACCATGAAAGCTTTGGTATGGGAAGATGAAAACAAGCCGACTGATTATGTAGAAAAAGAAATTCCAGCTGAGCTTAAAGAAAAAGCTGAAGAATATCGCACAAAAATGATAGAAGCGGTTTCTGAAACAAGCGACGAATTAATGGAAAAATATCTAGGCGGTGAAGAACTTACTCAAGAAGAAATCAAAGCAGGTATTAAAGCAGGATGTTTAAGTCTTTCTATGGTTCCTATGCTTTGTGGTACAGCTTTTAAAAATAAAGGTGTTCAACCATTGCTTGATGCTGTTGTTGCTTATTTACCAGCTCCTGATGAAGTTGCTAATATCAAAGGCGAATATGAAGATGGTACAGAAGTTTCTGTAAAATCAACTGATGATGGTGAATTTGCAGGTCTTGCATTTAAAATTATGACCGACCCTTTTGTTGGACAATTAACTTTCGTTCGTGTATATAGAGGAAGTTTAGAAAGCGGTTCTTATGCATACAACTCAACAAAAGATAAAAAAGAAAGAATTGGCCGTCTTTTGAAAATGCACTCTAATAAAAGAGAAGAGATTAAAACTTTATACGCAGGAGAAATTGGAGCGGTTGTTGGTCTTAAAGATACACTAACCGGTGATACTTTAGCAAGTGAAAAAGATAAAGTTATTCTAGAGAGAATGGATTTCCCAGATCCTGTTATTTCAGTTGCTGTTGAGCCTAAAACAAAAGCAGATCAAGAAAAAATGTCTATTGCTTTAAATAAATTAGCTCAAGAAGATCCAAGCTTTAGAGTTTCTACAGATGAAGAAAGTGGTCAAACTATCATTTCAGGTATGGGTGAGCTTCACTTAGAAATTATCGTTGATAGAATGCTTCGTGAGTTTAAAGTTGAAGCAGAAGTTGGTCAACCTCAAGTTGCTTACCGTGAAACTATTAGAAAAACAGTTGAGCAAGAATACAAATACGCTAAACAATCAGGTGGTCGTGGTCAGTATGGTCATGTATTCTTAAGACTTGAGCCACTTGAGCCAGGTAGTGGTTATGAGTTTGTAAATGATATCAAAGGTGGGGTAATTCCAAAAGAATATATTCCAGCAGTTGATAAAGGTGTTCAAGAAGCATTACAAAACGGTGTTTTAGCAGGATATCCTGTTGAAGATGTTAAAGTAACTGTTTATGACGGAAGTTACCACGAAGTGGATTCTTCTGAAATGGCGTTTAAACTTGCAGCTTCTATGGGCTTTAAAGAAGGCGCTAGAAAAGCAGGCGCTGTAATCTTAGAACCTATGATGAAAGTTGAAGTTGAAACTCCAGAAGAATACATGGGTGATGTTATTGGTGATTTAAATAAACGCCGTGGTCAAGTAAATTCAATGGATGAAAGAGGTGGTAATAAAATTATTACAGCATTTTGTCCTTTGGCTGAGATGTTTGGTTACTCAACCGATCTTAGAAGTCAAACTCAAGGCCGTGCTACTTATTCTATGGAATTTGATCACTATGATGAAGTTCCAAAAAATGTTTCTGAAGAAATTATCAAAAAAAGAAACGGTTAATCTATCAAGATGAGCTTATTGCTCATCTTGAATTATTTATGTCCTTTTGAATTAATTAAATTAATTACTCCTTCATTAATTTCATATGCTTTTCCAAAACCTTTAACATATCTTCCATTTTTCAGTATAAGTTGAAATAAATGAAAATCTTGCATATTTTTAATGACTTGGATTATTTCTTTATTGCTTTCATTTTCATAAGTATTTAATACTTGCTCAAAGAGTTGATTATCTCTTGTTATTTCTATACACTCTATTCTAAATTTAAGTCTTTTTCTTGCAAAGATTGACATGCAATCTTTTTCATCTTCTATAAACATAATTTCTATGTTTTTATTATTGTGTTTAACTCCTTCAAAATGTTCAGCAATTTCACTAATATAAATATAAAAGTCATTTTTAATTTTTATAATAGGTGCGTATGAGCATATTGTTTGATTGTTTAAATTTAAAGAAGATATCATAATACTTTTGCATTCTTGCATAAATTGATTAATTTCATCATGTAATTGCATATATTTTCCTTGTAGGTTAGAATGGATAAGATTGAGGATTGTATGAAAGTAAAAAGAAGAGTTTATCACTCTTCTTCATCAGTATTTTTGCGTACAACTTTAATGCGTTCTATACTATTTCCATCCATCTTTTTGACTTCATAGTAGCAGAATTCATCTTCTATTCTATCTCCAACTACCGGTAAGCGTCCTAAGAGATTGAAAACATATCCACCTATAGTAACTTGCTCTAGTTCTTCATTAAAGCGTATATCAAGCATTTCTTCTACTTCACTAATTTCATATCTTCCTTGAAATTCATAAATATTTTCTGCAAGTTTTTTAAAATGTGGACTAGAATCATCATGCTCATCGTTAATATCTCCAACGATTTCCTCCATAATATCTTCCATGGTTAAAAGACCAGCTGTGCCACCATATTCATCTACTACTAATGCTGTGTGTACTTGTTCTTTATTCATCATGAAAAGGACTTTGGATATGCTGATATTTTCTGGAACTAAGATCATTTTGATTAAAAAATCATCTAAATTTTTCTTATCTTTGCTAAGTTCATTTTGCATGATGTCTCTAATATGCACCATACCCAAAATGATATCTTTAGAACCATCTATATATGGAAAGCGTGTGTGTTTGTACTGACAAACTATTTGCATATTTTCTTCATAACTTTTTTGTTTGTTAAGACATATCATATCTTTTCTAGGTGTCATGATTTCTTTTGCTACTGTATCTGAAAAATCAACAGCATTACGTATGATTTCAGTTTCAAACTCATCCAAAACTCCACCTTTTTGGCTTTCACTCGCAATAAATTTAATTTCTTCTTCAGAGTGGCTTAATTCATGTTCTTTGGCAGGTTTAATACCTATAACTTTTAAAGAAATTGCAGCTAAAAAGTCAAATGTTTTGATAAAAGGTAGGAAAAGCAACCAAAATAAATGCAATGGTCTTGCAATCCATAAAACAGCTTTATCTGCAATAGCTATAGCAACGCTCTTTGGAACTAACTCACCTAATACAACATGCAATAATGTGATAATAGCAAAAGCGATAACAAATGCTATGGTATGAATTAATGCCGGAGCTAAGCCTAAATTTGCCAAAGGAACTTCAAGAATTTTAGCAATAGCAGGCTCGCCTATCCAACCAAGAGCAAGAGAGCTTAATGTAATACCAAGTTGGCAAGCACTTAAATAAGTATCTAGCTTTGAGGTTACTTCTAAAGCTTTTTTTGCATTACGTTTTTTTTCTTTTACCATTTCTTCAAGTTTTGATCTACGTACTTTAACAATAGCAAATTCAGATAAAACAAAAAATCCATTTAAAAGCACTAAAGCTAATGCAACAAGAATCATAAAAGTAGAATAGCCTACATCAATTGAGGCAACAGCGGGTAATGTTTGATTTAAGTCTAAAGATTGACTGGGGTCCAAAAAAACTCCTTTAATAAAATTTTTGCAAAATTATATCAAATCAAAACTATAAAATTAGCTTAAAATAAATGATATATTTTAAATTAATTTATGTTTTCTGTATTCAATATTTTTTTCAAATTCATCTAAACGTTTATAAATGCTACGCAATTGTGTGATAGTTGTCCAGTTGGTGATAAAAATACTAAATGAAGATCTAACTTGATCAAAAGCATTGCCAACTTGTATGATAATTCCAAGTTGTATAAGTCCTAAAAATAAGCTTGGAGCCATGATTAAAAAAGGCACTATAACCATGATTTGCTCAAATAAATAAAGCCATATATTAAAATACCCATAATGCAAAAATAATCTTTTATAATTGATTTTAAGCCCAGTAAATAAACTTAAAATACTTTCATCGCTCGCATAATTTTTTCTATCATCTTCAGCAAAAACAAGTTCTTTTCTAAAAGCAGCTTCAGCTTTTTGATTATTATATTCAAGACCGGGTAATTTAATGCCAACAAACCATGATATAACAAGACCTCCTAAAGAAACCAAAAATGCAATCCATACTAAAGAGCCATTAATGTCTTTTAAGATAGGTAAATTAACATGCGCACTTAACATCCACAAAATTGGAACAAAAGCAATTAAAGTCATAATTGCCTTAACAAAAGCCAATCCTAAGCTTTCTATGATTTTTGAAAAATTATAAATATCTTCTTGAATTCTTTGTGAGCTACCTTCTATGTTGTCATCTTTTTTTTGCCAAAATTTAATATAATCAAAAGTCATAGCCTCACGCCATTTAAAGGCATAAATACTTCCAAAATATTGTGTGATAGTAGCGATTAATACATAAGGCAATGCTAAATATAAAAATTGTTTAATAAAATGATAAAAGTCATCTATGCTATGATTTTTCGCATCTTGTAAAACATCATAAAATTCCTTATACCATTCATTTATTGCAACATTAATGGAAGTTTGAGCAAGTAAAGAAGCTAGTAAAAAAAACAAACCCAAATAAGCCCACAACGCCCATTTTTTTGAGTAAAAAAAAGATTTAAACATTTAAATTTCTTTTAACATTTTTTCATAGTGTTTTATTGTATGTTTTTTTGCTTTAAAAATTATACTAAAAATCATAATAAAACAACTTGCAACTAAAAATCCAGGAATGATTTCATAAATTGCTATAAAATTTGAACCAAAATGTTTATAAAATATAACGGTTAAAGCTCCACTAACCATTCCAGCTATCGCACCTTCTTTACTCATATTTTTATAAAATAAAGAAAATAAAATAACACTTCCAAAGCTTGCACCAAAACCAGCCCAAGCGTAAGAAACTATACTTAAAATTTGACTTTGCGTATCAAGTGAAAGTACAAAAGCTACACAAGCAACAGCTAAAACACCTAGACGTGATAATAAAGTAATATTTTTATCATTTGTTTTTCTTTTTAAGATTTGTGTATAAAAATCTTGCACCAAGCTAGAAGCACACACTAGTAGTTGAGAACTTGCAGTACTCATAATAGCTGCTAAAATCGCACTGAGTAAAATTCCTGCCACCCAAGGATTAAAAAGCACTTGAGACATTACGATAAATATTCTTTCAGGGTCATTTAAAGTAAGATTAAATTTAGCTATATAAGCAATACCTAAAAATCCTATCATAGCAGCACCAAATAAAGAAATTACCATCCAAGTTATGCCTATAAAAGTTGCAGTAGGAATTTCTTTTACATTTTTTATAGAGATAAAGCGAATTAAAATGTGAGGTTGGCCAAAATAACCAAGCCCCCATGCCAGGGTTGATACTACGACCAACCAACCACCACCGTCTAGGCCAAAGGCTTGGGGTTTTACATCATTTATAGTAGAAAAGGCTTCGCCAAAGCCACCAAGTTCAAAAATCATCACAAAAGGAATGATGATTAATGAACTCATCATTAAGAGTCCTTGTATCATATCAGTCCAACATACGGCTTTATAGCCACCTAAAAAAGTATATAAAACAATAACTAAAAATCCAATGCTTAAGGCAAAAATATAAGGTAAATTAAATACACTTTCAAAAAGCTTAGCACCACTTACTAATCCAGCACTAATGTAAATAGTAAAAAATACCAAAATAACTATTGCACAAATGCTTCTTAAAATATGTCTATCATCATGAAAGCGACTTTCAAAAAAATCAGGAATTGTAATGCATTCTTTGGCTATTTGAGAAAAAATCTTTAATCTTTTAGCAACAAAGGTCCAGTTTAAAAACATACCAAAACTTAATCCTATGGCTATATAAATTTGTCCTAAACCAGCTGCATATAAAGCACCAGGAAAAGCCATTAAAAGCCAACTGCTCATATCAGAAGCACCTGCACTTAAGGCAGATATTACAGGCCCCATGGAGGCATTACCAACAAAATAATCTTTACTGTTTTGATTTTTTTTGTAAAAATAAAAACCTATAAAAAGCATTAAAAATGCATAGGTAATAAAAGTAATAACAATAGGATAAGAAAGTTCTACACTTTGTAAATTCATAAGTGTCCTTAAAAAATTTAAAAAACTATCATTTTACTTGTTTTATTTTAAAAAAACATTATAAAAATTATTTTTTATTTTTTATTTCAATGCTTTATAAAGTTTTTTTGTTACAATTTTCTAAAAAATTTAAGGAAAAATGATGAAAAATCTTTTGATTATAGGTGCAGGTGGTGTAAGCCGTGTTGCGACTGTAAAATGTGCAATGAATAGTGATGTCTTTAGCAAAATAACTCTAGCAAGTAGAACCAAAAGTAAATGTGATGAAATAGCAGCTTTTATAAAAGAGCGTTTGGGTATAGAAATTCAAACTGAGCAAATAGATGCAGATGACACTGATGCTGTTGTAGAACTTATCAAAAAAACAGGAGCTGAAATTTTATTAAATGTAGCTTTGCCTTATCAAGATCTTACTTTAATGGATGCGTGTATTCAAACTAATATCCACTATGTAGATACTGCAAACTATGAACATCCTGATTTGGCTAAATTTGAATATAAAGAACAATGGGCAAGAAATGATAAGTTTAAACAAGCAGGAATTTTAGGACTTTTAGGTAGCGGTTTTGATCCAGGTGTTACTAATGTATTTTGCGCTTATGCACAGCAAAATTTGTTTGATGAAATTCATTATATAGATATATTAGATTGTAATGCTGGAGATCATGGCTATGCTTTTGCAACTAATTTTAATCCTGAAATTAACTTAAGAGAAGTTTCTGCTAAAGGTCGTTACTGGGAAAATGGAAAATGGATAGAAACTGAACCTATGGAAATAAAAATGGAGTGGGATTATCCTGAAGTAGGGGTAAAGGATAGTTATTTACTTTATCATGAAGAGCTTGAAAGTTTAGTAAAAAATATCAAAGGCTTAAAAAGAATAAGATTTTTTATGACTTTTGGACAAAGTTATTTAACTCATATGAAATGTCTTGAAAATGTTGGTATGCTGGGTATTAAACCTATTATGCATCAAGGTAAAGAAATAATACCAATAGAATTTTTAAAAACCTTACTTCCTGATCCTGCTAGTTTAGGCCCTCGCACCAAAGGTTATACTAATATAGGTTGTGTGATTCGTGGTGTAAAGAATGGAAAAGATAGACAAGTTTATATTTACAATGTTTGTAATCACGAAGAATGTTTTAAAGAAACTGGAGCACAAGCTGTGAGTTATACTACCGGAGTTCCTGCAATGATAGGAACAAAGCTAATCGCTAAAGGAATTTGGCAAGGAAAAGGTGTGTTTAACATGGAAGAATTTGATGCTAAATCTTTCATGGATGAGTTAAATACTCAAGGACTTCCTTGGAAAATTATAGAAATGGAGCCAAATTTAGGAAAATAATCTCAAGTCATTTTTGACTTGAGAAAGTTTTAATAATGACGCAATTATTATTAAGTATAGATTGGACGCCTTTTTTAGTTTCCATAAAACTTTCTATTATTACTTGTATAATTTTGTTTTGTTTTTGCATACCTCTTGCTTGGGTTTTTACTTTTAAGCAATTTAGAGCAAAAAAAATTCTAGAAACTATAATAACCTTACCCCTGGTTTTACCACCATCTGTTGTTGGTTTTTACTTATTGATTTTATTTTCAAAATACTCTTTTTTGGGTAATTTTTTAGAAAAATATTTTAATATCACTTTAGCTTTTACCTTTGAAGGTTTGGTGATAGCAAGTTGTATTTACTCTTTACCTTTTATGTTTAATCCTTTATATAATGCAATGTCTATGATTTCTAAAAATATTATAGAAGCTAGTTTTTCTTTGGGAAAAAATTCTTTCATCACACTTTTTAAAGTAATCTTACCTAGTATTAAACCAGCTATATTAAGTGCTTTAGTAATAAGTTTCGCACATACTATGGGCGAGTTTGGTATAGTATTAATGATAGGCGGTTCTTTAAGCGGAGAAACAAAAGTAGCTAGTATTGCTATATATGAAAGTATGGAAAATTTAGATTTTGTCACAGCCCATATTTATAGCCTTATACTTTTAATTTTTAGTTTTATTGTTTTATTAAGTGTGAATCTTCTTAATAAACAAAAAAGATAATCTATTTGTTATCTTTATACATTTTGATATAAATTTATCTAATCATATTTTATCTTTAATTGTTGGTTTTCTCTTTTGTTTTCTTGTTTATTAGCTATATTTAAGATATTGTTTTCATTATATTTGATACAAATTTTCTACATTTTATAATAACTCATATCTCATTATTTTTTTCTAAAAATTTACCACATGTTATAAACCAATATCCACAGCCCCTCCCCTATATTTACCTATCACATACCATAACACACACTCTATTCTCCTCCTTTTTTTAATAATTCCCCACATATCC
>NZ_JAKMSC010000021.1:0-22522 GCF_025772425.1 Campylobacter sp. FU_497
ATCTTTACCTTTTTTAACTTCCACATCACCGGTTAATACGCTTGTTTCGTTTTTTTCATCTAAATAAAAATCTTTAGCATAAACTTCTATTTTTTGCGCACTAAATGCAAATAAATTTAACAAACACAAAAAAATTATTGCTCTAAAAACCATGCTTTTATTCCTTGAATTTTTAATTCTTTTTGATTCACATCATATAAAAAATTATCCCCAAAAACTTCATTTAAACCTATATATGCTTTAAAATTATCATTAGAAAATAAAATTTTATTTTTCATATCATAAGTTGCTTTTTGGGTAAAAATAGAAGTTTGATTATGATCAAAATAACTTACATTACCTTCTAAAATGGATTTTTCTTCATTCCTTACTAATAAATCTGAACTTAAATTATAATCAAGTGCTTGCACTTTAAAATCATCAAAAATATCTTTATCTTGGTATTTTACCCAACGACTTGCCTGATATGTAGCCTTAATTACACTAGCATTTAACTCATAATCAAGCACATCAAAAGCTTGCATATTTGCCACATCTATCTTTTGTGGTTTTATGGCAAATAAATATGGATCTTGGGTACTTAAAATCACCATAACAAAGGCAAATAAACTCATTAATATAGCAAAAATTTTTATCGCCAAAGTTTATCCCATTGAGCTTGCATATTATTATGTTCAATTAAAATTTCTATCATCTCACTCACTGCTCCATTGCCACCTTTTCTATTTAAAACTTTATCAGTTTTTAAAGCCTTGTGTGCATCTTTTGGCTTAAAGCTATAAGCAACTGCTTCAAGCAAACTCATATCATTATAATAATCCCCAATAGCAGCACATTGAGAAAAATCTAAATTTAATTTTTCTAAAATTTCTTTAGCACAAGCTAGTTTATCACTAATGCCTTGATAGACTAAATCAATTTTTAAATCCCTAGCTCTAAAATATACACACTCGCTAGTCCTACCTGTAATGATAGCAATTTTTTTACCAAGCTTTTGCCAAGCTTCAATCGCCGCGCCATCTTTTACATTAAATTCTTTAATCTCACCATAGTTTTGTGTGTAGATGATTTTACCATCTGTTAAACAACCATCTACATCTAAAAAAATAAGTTCTATCATAATCTTACTCTCTTACTATAAACGCACCCGGGAAAGATCCGCTATCAACAAAATCTCTTGCTTCTTGCTCACTTCTAAAGCCTTTTAAAAATACCCTATGTAAACCATCTTTAGCACTTGTTTGTATTGTTGAAGTATAAGAATTATAATTTTTATATCTACTTGCTATTAGTTCTGCACCACTTTTATTTCTAAATGCACCAATTTGCACCATAAAAGATCCACCTTGGAAAATATGACCACTATCAGCAATCTCTCCACTGCTGCCTAAATTAGAATTAGTATGCACTGAACCTGAGTTTGCACTTGTTCCAAAGCCAATTACTTCAAGTCTCACAGGAGCTGTTCCTGCTTGAATCATATCTATATCTCTTGCAGCCATATTAGATAAATCTATAATCCTACCTGCTACAAAAGGCCCTCTATCATTAATCCTAACAGTAGTTTGACGATGATTTTTTAAATTAGTTACTTTTACTATGGTATTCATAGGTAAAGTTTTATGGGCTGCAGTATAAGCGTGTTGATTATAAGTTTCACCATTAGAAGTTTTTTTACCATGAAAACCCGGTCCATACCAACTAGCTATACCATCAGCAGTCTCACCTACTTCTACTACGGTTGGATAATATGTTTTACCATTAATAGTATAAGGTTTCATAGTGCCTTTTAAGCCTGTATTATTATGCTTTATACTTTTAAAATCTCTTTCTGGATAATACACAGTAGGTGTGCTAATAGGCACCATACTACAAGCACTAAATAAAACCCCTACACAACTAACGACTAACGACTTTTGTATGAGAGTTTTTTGATAATTTTTGAGTTGTTTTGATTTTTGCATTATTATTCTCCTTAATTTTTAACACAAGTTTTTGATTGATATTGATTAAATTTCCTTTGATTTTATTGTATTCTTTAATACTTTCAACACTTATTTTGTGTTTTCTTGCAATAGTATAAAGACTATCACCCTCTTTTACTATATAAATTTTTGTATGCGGAATGGTTGTATCCACCTTAGTCAATTTTACATTCTCTAATGCCTTTTCTACTGCCACGCTTTTGCTTAAAGGAATATACATATAATAATCTTTTTTATCAGGCGGAGTAAAATCATAATTAAAATGTGGATTATAACGCTTAAATTCATTATAAGGCATTTTAGCTACTTTAGCAAGCTCTCTCAAAGAAACACTTGGTGGAACTGAAATTTTTTTAACTTCACTCGATAGGGCATAATTAAGCAAGGCACTATCTTGTGAAATTAAAAAATCATTATTATTAGCCAAAAATGCCATGGTAAGAATTTTTCTAATAAAAATTCTTGTTTCTAATGGCAAGTATTTTTTATCAGGATCAAGTAAAACCCTTAAATCATCACTTTTTGCTTTTTTTATAGCTTGACGTAATTTACCATCACCACAATTATAAGCTAAAATTGCTAAATACCATTTTCCAAACTGCTCTTTTAATTGTTTTAAATAAGCAATAGCTGCATAAGTTGATTTTACTAAATCTTTTCTCTCATCTACATAAGGATCTATCCTTAAGCCTAAAGTTTGTGCTGTTGGCTTCATAAACTGCCAAACACCCACTGCTTTAGTTCTTGAAATAGAATGAATTTTTAAACCAGATTCTACAATCGCTAAGTATAAAAATTCTTGAGGGATATTTTCTTTTTCTAAGATTTTGCGGATAATCGGGGTGATTTTATAAAATTCCCTCATAGTATCCACTAAAGTTTTAGAATGCATATCTATGGAAGATTCTTTAAATTCTAAAAAAATCATATCGCTAAGATAACTTGCTTCTATGTCTAAATTTCTTAAGATTTGTGCTTGTTGCGTGTAATGCTCTGGAGTAAATTGCAAAGCCTTAGCATTTAAACACAATAATACTAAAATAAAAAATAAAAAGCTTTTTTTCATTATAAACCTTGAAAAAACAAACAATTAGCGTTAAAATTAGTAAGTTTTATTATTTCATTTTTTGATAAATTTAAAAGTTCGGCCATTTTTTGCGCCACAAAATGGGTCAAAATAGGATCATTTACCTTGCCACGATGTGGTTCTGGAGTTAAATAAGGCCCATCTGTTTCCAAAACAAGCTTATCTTTTGGAATTTTAGGTAAAATTTCTACTAACTTTTTTGCATTTTTAAAAGTTAAAACCCCACCTATACCAAAATAAAAACCATCATCAGCTAGCTGAAGTAAAAGCTCGCTAGCATTAAAACAATGCAAAACACCGCCTTGTAAATCTTTTGCATATGTTTTTAAAATATTAAAACTATCTTCATTAGCTTCACGCACATGAACAATCAAAGGTTTTTTATATTCAATAGCTAGCTGAATTTGAGCTATAAAAACTTCTTTTTGCTTTGTTTTTATTTCATCCTCATCTGCTTTTAAACGATAATAATCAAGCCCACACTCACCCACTGCAACACATTTTTTATCATTTATAAATTCTTTTAAAATATCTAAATCAAAATCATCTATATCATAAGGATGCACCCCACAAGAAAAATACACATTTTCATAATTATATGCGATCTCTCTTGCTCTTGGCAAATCTTTTATATCCGCGCCAGGTATGATGATTTTATCCACTCCATTAGCAAAGGCATGATTTAACATTTCATCTAAATATCCAAAATAAGCTTGGCTATCTAAATGACAATGCGTATCTATGATTTTTTCGCTAAAATCACAATCTAAAAACATACCTCTACCCTATTTTTACCATTAGCCTTAGCTAAATCTAATGCCTTTTGAGCATTATTCAGTAAATCTTGCATTTGGCTTGTTTTAACCCCAAAAGCAACTCCCACAGAAACACTATAATCTACTTCATCTAGGGCTATTAAAACACTTTCTTTGGCAATATTTACTCTTATATTTGAAAAAACTTTTAATGCTTCTTTATGTCCAGTATTTTTTAATAATACATAAAATTTACCATCTTCAATTTTAGTTGCTAAATCCATACCACGAATTTGATCTTTGATTTTTTTAGCTGTGTGTTTAATCACACCATCACCACAATCATAGCTTAACTCATAATTGATTGTTGCAAGATTATCAATATCAATCAAAGCCAAAGCCATTTCTTCATTTTCTTGCATATCTTCTAAATAATCTAAAAATCTTTTTTCAAAATTTGCATAATCATCAAGACCTGTTAGCAAATCTTTACCCAAACTATACTCATCAAGTAAAACACATTTTTGCATATAATCTAAACAATTATTTACCCTGCAATTTAGCGATTCTTTTTGGAAAGGTCTAATCACATAATCATTCACACCCTTTCTAAAAGCTCTTGCCTCTAGCGCATCGTCTTTATCTCCAACCATGATCACACCAAGCTCTATTTTAGAGTATTTTGAGCGAATTTCTACAAGCAAATCTTCTCCATTAATTACCGGCATAGTTGCATCACAAATTACTAATTTTGTATCAGGATTATCACTTAAATAATTTAGTGCTTCTTCTCCATGGGCTGCTGCTAAGACATTAAAAAGTTGATTGTTAAGATTTTTTTTCATTTCTGCACGTAAAGTTACATTTGCAATTGCTAGAATAATTTTAGTTTTATTATTTTTTTGAAGCATTCTAATAGAGCTTAGCATTTCATCAATACAGCTTTCACTATCTTTTTGAATATAACCTATAATATCTTTTTCCATAAATTTCTTACGGGTTTGTCCATCGCTACTTCCTGTAAGCACTATAGCAGGAATATTTTTTTCTAAAATTACATCTACCACTTCTCCATTAGGAGCATCTGGTAAACAAAGATCTACAAAAGCCATAAAATAATCATTTTTCACTAATTCTTTAGCACTATTCATATCAAAAGCAACGTCTACTTTTAAACCTAAAGTATTTTCTACTTTTTTTGCTAAAAGTTTTGTAAGCATTTTGTTATCATCAATAATTAAAATTTTTTCTTCCATAGCCAACTCTCTTTATAATTTAAAACTATTATTATACCATATAGAAAATTTACTTTTTATTTTTAAAGTAAAGTTCTAGTAAATTCTAAAGCCTCTTGGGTAATATTTTCCCCACTTACCATTCTAGCAAGCTCTCTTACTCTTTCTTCTTTTTCTATTTTTCTTACCCTACTTTCATTTCCTATTTTTTCTACTAAAAAATGATTACTTGCTTTTGATGAAAGCTGTGGTAAATGTGAAATTGCAAAAATTTGATAAAACTTAGCAAGCTCTTTTAACACTTCAGCTATACTCATTGCTTCTTTGCCACTTAAATTTGCATCAATTTCATCTAAAAATATTATCCCACTAGCTTTATTAGTAACATTACATTCAGTTGCAATAAAAGAAAGTCTTAAACGGTTTATCTCGCCTGAGCTTAAATTTTTTAAACTAGCTTCATTGATATTTAAACTCACTTCATCTTTACCTAAAATACTCAAAGCACAATCTTTAAGTTCTAATTTAACTTCTTTCATATAAAGTTTTTCAAGATAAAAATTCAGTAATTTTTCAAGCTCTTTTAATCTTTTTTTACGCAAAGTACTTAATTTTTGGCTTTTCTCATCTAAAAGCATTTTAGCACTTTGAACTTTTTCTTCTAATTCCTTTTTTTCAAAACTTAAATTTTCATAATGAGCTAATTCTGCTTTTTTCTTCTCTAAAGCTTCTAAGGCTTCTTCTATGCTTCCATATTTTGAAATCAAAGAAGAAAGTTTTTCTATCCTATCAAGCACTTCTTCTATATCAAAATCAAAATCATCAAAGCTTTGATTTTCCCACACAGCTCTTAATTCATTTAAACACTCTGAAAAAAATGAACTATCAACATCACTAATTTGCAAAGCTTCAATCACTGCTGATTCTAATTCAAAAATTCTGCTTGCCCTATTCCAAGCAGCGTCAATTTTGTCTTTTTTAGAAAGTCTTTTTTTAAAACTCATCAACTCATCAAATTCGCCAATTTTTGGGTTAATACTTTGAATTTTTTGTATTTCAAAGCTCGTAAATTCTTTTAATTCTTCTACTTTTTTTTCTTCTTCTTGAATTTTTTCTAATTTAGTTTTATTTTCCATATATTCTTTATAAATATTTTTATATTCATTAAAAAAATCTTGAAATTTCTTATCCTCTTTTGATTGCATAAAATCAAGTAAGTTTAAAAATCTTTCATTTGAAAACTCATTATTTTCCTTAGCTGAAAGATATTTTACAAATTTCTTAGAAAGCAAGGCTAAATTTTTTTTTGAAATAAGTTGATTATTAATAAAATAACGCGAGCTTTTATCTTTTAAAAGTTTAAATACATTTAATTCTTCATTTTCGATACCAAACTCATCTAATTCAAGCTCATCATTTAACAAAATTTCTACCATTTTAGCTTCACTCTCACTTAGAGCAAATGCTGCCAAAATAGCCTTAAAAAGCACAGACTTTCCAGCACCACTTAAGCCAGTAAAGACAGTAAGTCCCGCTTCTAATTCTAATTTTGCCTGTTTAAAACCTAAATTTTCTTTGATTAAAATACTCTCTATCATCACTTACCCCAATTTAACTTTTCTTTTAAAACTTGGAAATAATCTCTATCTTTTTTATGTATAAAACTAAGTTCTTTTTTACTAAGTCCTATAATAATTCTATCATATTCTTTAGGATCAATCACTTCTTGCCCATCTAAATACAACAAACAATGCTCAACTTTTAGTTCAAGCTCAAAGCCATAAGGTAAAACTATAGGCCTTTGAGTTAAAGAATGAGAACAAACCGGAGTTAGAACAAAAATTTCACTCCAAGGATGAACTATAGGCCCACCTGCACTAATATTATAAGCAGTTGAACCACTTGAACTAGCTATGATTAAACCATCTCCATAATAAGCATTAAAAAGTTTATTTTCAAAGAAAACTTCCACATTTGCCATTAAAGCATTATCACGCGAAAAAACTGCGTCATTAAAAGCAAATTTTTTAATGATTTTATTTTTTTTATACAAGGTAATTTGAAGCATTTTGGCTTTTTCTATTTTAAAATCACTTTTAAAAAAATCTTCAAAAAAACTTTCTATCTCATTAAAAGAAAGGGCTGTTAAAAAACCTAAGTTTCCTGCATTTATACCCAAAATAGGCTTTTTAGCCTGATAAGCTTGTCTACATAAAGATAAAAGCGTGCCATCCCCACCTAGAGAAATCAAAAAATCTAATTTTTGTAAATCTTTTAGATTAATTTTTTCTTGTTCTAATAATACAAGCTCTATATTTTTTTGCAAAAAAATTGTTTTTAAAAAAGCAATTTGCTCATTTAAATTTGTATTTAACCTGCAAAATAAGCCTATTTTTTGAATTTTTTCTATATTTATATTTTTTTTCATAAAAAAATTATAACAAAACTTAGCTAAGCAAAAGAATAAAATACTATAATAACAAAATTGAACAAAATTAAGCTAAGGAAAAATTTTGAGAACTCATTACAATACAGAGCTTAACATACAAAATGTTGGCGCGGAAGTAACATTATGTGGTTGGGTAAATTCTTACCGTGATCATGGAGGTGTAATTTTTATCGATCTTAGAGATCGTAGCGGACTTATACAGTTAGTATGCGATCCTGCAGATAATCAAGAAGCACACAATATAGCTTCATCAGTAAGAAATGAATATGTTTTAATAGCACAAGGAAAAATTCGCCCACGCGGTGAAGGACTTGTAAATCCAAAATTAAAAACCGGGGAAATAGAAGTTGTTATAAGCAAACTTACTATTGAAAATGAAAGCGCTGTAATACCTTTTGCTATAGGCGATGAAAGCGTGAATGAAGAATTAAGATTAAAATATAGATTTTTAGATTTAAGAAGTAAAAAACTTTATGATAATTTTGCTCTAAGATCAACTGCTTGTATAGCAACAAGAAATTCTTTAGCAAAAATGGGATTTTTAGAGGTTGAAACTCCTATTTTAACTAAAGCTACCCCAGAAGGTGCAAGAGATTATTTGGTACCATCACGCGTACATCAAGGTGAATTTTATGCCTTACCTCAAAGCCCTCAACTTTTCAAACAACTTTTAATGTGTTCAGGATTTGATAGATATTTTCAAATTGCAAAATGCTTTAGAGATGAGGATTTAAGAGCAGATCGCCAACCTGAATTTACTCAAATAGATATAGAAATGAGTTTTTGTGAGCAAAAAGATATCATAGCTATGGCAGAAAATTTACTCAAAGATATTTTCAAAGCTTGCGGAAAAGAAATTAGCATACCTTTTAGACAAATGAGTTATAAAGAAGCTATGGAAAATTATGGTTCTGATAAGCCTGATTTAAGATTTGATATGAAATTTATTGATGTAATTGATATTTTTGCAAAATCAAATAACGAAATTTTTGCAAATATCGCAAAAGATACGAAGAAAAATCGCATTAAAGCTTTAAGAGTTCCAAAAGGTGATACGATTTTTTCTAAACGCCAAATGCAAAGATTTGAAGAATTTGTGCGCAAATTTGGAGCGGCAGGACTTGCATTCATACAAATGAAAGAAGATGGTCCTAAGGGTCCACTTTGCAAATTCTTTAGTAAAGAGGATTTGAATGCTTTAATTCAAAGATGTGAATTAGAAGTTGGAGATGTAGTATTTTTTGGTGCAGGGGCTAAGAAAACCGTGCTTGATTATATGGGTAGATTTAGATTATTCCTTGCTGATGAAATGAAAATTATTGATGAGGATAAATTAGAATTTTTATGGGTTATTGATTTTCCTATGTTTGAACAAAATGATGATGGAAGCTATTCCGCAATGCACCATCCATTTACTATGCCAAAAAATATTGATGAGCAAGATTTAGAAGAGATTAATTCTATTGCACATGATGTGGTATTAAATGGTGTAGAATTAGGTGGTGGTAGTATAAGAATTCATAAAAGCCCTATCCAACAAAAAGTCTTTAAACTTTTAAATATTGATGAAGAAGAACAAAGAAAGAAATTTGGCTTCTTGCTTGATGCATTAAGCTTTGGAGCACCACCACATGGTGGTATAGCAATAGGTCTTGATAGACTTATCATGCTTTTAACAAAATCTTCAAGCATTAGAGAAGTTATAGCATTTCCTAAAACACAAAGAGCACAATGTCTTATGACTCAAGCTCCAAGCGAAGTAAGCAATGAACAAATGAGAGAATTAGGTATAAGATTAAGGGAGAATACTAAATGAAACAATTATTTTTAATCATAGGCGCACCAGGTAGTGGCAAAACAACTGATGCAAGCATTATAGCTACAGATGATGCAAATATTACTCATTATTCTACAGGTGATTTACTAAGAGCAGAAGTGGCTAGCGGAAGCGAACTTGGAAAGACTATTGATAGTTTTATTTCTAAGGGAAATTTAGTTCCACTAGATGTAGTTGTAAATACTATCATCACTGCTTTAAAAAATGCACCAACCAACACGATACTTATCGATGGTTATCCAAGAAGTATTGAACAAATGCTTGAGTTTGATAAGGTATTAAAAAATCAAAATGAAGTAAATTTAAAAGGTGTTATAGAAGTTAAAGTTAGTGAAGAAGTTGCTAGAGAAAGAGTTTTAGGACGTGCTAGAGGTGCTGATGATAACGAAGAAGTTTTCAATAATAGAATGAAAGTTTATTTAGAGCCTTTAGAAAAAATAACAAATTTTTATACCAAAGAAAATATCCACCATGTAATCAATGGTGAAAGAAGTATTGAAGCTATCGTAGCTGATATGAAAAATTTAATCAATGATTTATTAAAATAAAGGATAAAAAATGGATATTAGCAAAATCAAAGTTGGAGAAGTACCAAACAAACTTAATGCAGTTATTGAAATTCCTTATGGATCAAACATCAAATACGAGCTTGATAAAGAAAGCGGAGCCATCATGGTTGATCGTGTGATGTATTCAGCTATGTTTTATCCAGCAAACTATGGTTTTATACCAAATACTCTTGCAGATGATGGCGATCCTATTGATGTTTTGGTTTTAAATGAATACCCTATCCAAGCAGGAGCTGTGATTCCTTGTCGTTTAATAGGGGTATTATTAATGGAAGATGAAAGCGGTATGGATGAAAAATTACTAGCTGTTCCTGTAAGCAAAATTGACCCAAGATATGATAATATTAAAAGTTTAGATGATTTACCAAAAGCAAGCTTAGATAAAATCAAAAATTTCTTTGAAACATATAAAATGCTTGAACCAAACAAATGGGTAAAAGTAAAAGAATTTGCAGGCATTGAAAAAGCAAGTGAAATTTTAGAAAATTCTATTAAAAATTATAAATAATCAAAAGTCCTTTTAAGGACTTCACAAAGGATAAAAAATGAAAAGTATTATTGCTTTTAGTATAGCTTTTGTGGTGCTAATAGGCGCTAGTATTGGTTTTTATATGTGGTATTTTGAAGATGATTCAAATACTTATGTATATGATTATAAAAAAAGTAGTTCTTATCAAAGCTACACTCCGCCAAGTACTCAATACAACCAAGAAAGAAATAATATAAGTGATAATACTTATCAATCACAACAAACAGTTCAAGAGCCTTTAAAAGAAGAAACTCCAGTACAAAATAATCCTATCATAGATGAAAATACAAGCACTCAAGAAGTTGCACCAACAACCAAAACAAATATAGCTGAAGTTTCTAAAAATGAAACTATTACACCTAAAGCAACCCAAGAAGAACAAAAACTTCTCGTTGAAAACAACAAACAAACAAGCATAAAAAAAGAAAAAACAACAAAATATAAAAATACCATGCAAGAATACATCGCAAAAGGTAAAACTAGCAGATATGAGCCAAGCTTGAGTGATGATTTTGTTAAAGTTTATGTATTAGATGGAAAAAGCTTAAGTGATTATAGAATTGATATGTTAAAAGAAATGATTAATCCTATTAAAGTTAATTCTCAAGATTATAATTTAACTATTTTTATCGATATGTTATCAAATGATAATATGAAATTAAGCATATATAATAAAGATATTGTTTTTGCTAAAAATAAGAAAAAATACAATTATGTAGATGTTAAAATTTCTGATTTAAAATTTTTATTTGAAAGAAATGGGTATAGCGAATATAGCAATGAAAATTTACTTGAAAAAATCAATCAAAATCTAGCAAGAGAAGATATAATCAAAAGAATCAAAATTCAAGGTTATGCAGATGATAGAGGTAGCACTTTTGCAAACTATATGATAGGATTAAATAGAGCAATGAATGTGGCTAAACATTTCTTTAGCTTTACTGAGGTTATAGAAATAGAATCTTTGGGAAAAGATACCTACCCTACTAAAGATAAGTCTGATTCTCAAAGACAAAATAATCGTAAAGTAGAAATTAGTTTTTTATAACTAATTTCTAAATTTCAAAACTTCTTTAACAATTTTAAGCTAACATAACAATTTATTTTCATTCTCAAGGTAGCAATTATGTATGATAAATCACTAGAAAAAGAATATTATAAAATTTGCGAAGAACGCGGATATTTTGAAATCAATGGTAATGAAAAAATTCAAGAAAAAGGCAAAAACTTTTGCATTATGATGCCTCCACCTAATGTAACAGGCGTTTTGCATATAGGTCATGCTCTAACTTGTACTTTACAAGATATCACAACGCGTTATAAAAGAATGGATGGTTATAAAACCCTTTACCAACCAGGGCTTGATCATGCAGGCATTGCAACACAAAATGTTGTAGAAAAACAACTTTTAGCTCAAGGCATTAAAAAAGAAGAACTTAGTAGAGAAGAATTTATAAAAAAAGTATGGGAATGGAAAGAACAAAGCGGTGGTACCATAGTTAAGCAAATGCGAATTTTAGGTATCACTCCTGCTTGGAGTCGTTTGCGCTTTACTATGGATGAAGGTTTAGTAAATGCGGTAAAAAAAGCCTTTGTAGATCTTTATGATAAAAAGCTCATCGTGCGTGGAAATTACATGGTAAATTGGTGTACTCATGATGGAGCATTAAGTGATATAGAAGTAGAACATAAAGAAAATAAAGGGAAATTATATTATTTAAAATATTTCTTAGAAAATTCTCAAGAATACATCGTAGTAGCCACCACAAGGCCAGAAACTTATTTTGGCGATAGCGCTGTGATGGTTAATCCAAACGATGAAAGATTTAAACACTTAATATGCAAAAATGTCATTTTACCTTTAATAGATAGAAAAATTCCTATTATTGCTGATGAACATGTAGATATGGAATTTGGTACAGGCTTTGTGAAAGTAACCCCAGCACATGATCATAATGACTATGAAGTAGGCTTAAGACATAAACTTGATTTTATTACTATCTTTGATGAAAAAGGTATTTTAAATGAACACTGCTTGCATTTTAAAGGCTTAGAAAGATTAGAAGCAAGAGATGTTATTATAAAAGAATTACAAGAAAAAGGTTTTGTTGAAAAAATAGAAGATTATACTAATCAAGTAGGATATTGTTATCGTTGTAAAAATGTAGTTGAACCTTACATTTCTAAACAATGGTTTGTAAAAAATGAAATCGCAAAAGAAAGCATAGAAAAAGTTAATCTTGGTGGAAGTAAATTTTACCCTGCACATTGGATTAATAGTTTTAATGCTTGGATGAGGGATTTAAAAGATTGGTGTATTTCAAGACAACTTTGGTGGGGTCATCAAATTCCTGTGTATTATTGTGAATGCTCTCATGAATGGGCAAGCGAAGAAACTCCAAGCCAATGTCCAAAATGCCAAAGCACTAATTTCAAACAAGACCCTGATGTTTTAGACACTTGGTTTTCTTCTGGTCTTTGGGCTATGAGTACTTTAGGTTGGGGTAATAAAGACTGGGGTAAAAACACACTTTGGCGTGAAGATGACTTAAAAGATTTTTATCCAAATTCTTTATTAATCACCGGCTTTGATATTTTATTTTTCTGGGTTGCAAGAATGATGTTTCAAAGTACTAATGCCTTAGGTGAGCTTCCTTTTAAAGATATATATTTACATGCTTTGGTTAAAGATGAGCAAGGTAGAAAAATGAGTAAGTCTTTAGGTAATGTCATTGATCCTGTGCAAAGTGTGGATGAATACAGTGCTGATATCTTGCGTTTTACCCTTGCTCTTTTAGCTATCCAAGGTAGAGATATAAAATTAAGCAATGACAAACTCATACAAGTTAGAAATTTTACGAATAAGCTTTATAATGCAAGCAAATTTTTACTTTTAAATGAAGAAAAATTTGAAGATTTAGATAAAAGCAAAATTCAAACTAACTTGGCAAAATACATACTGTCTCGTTTTGAAGTATGTATAAAAGAAACAAGAGAAAATTTAGATAATTACCGCTTTAATGATGCGGCAAATACTTTGTATAGATTTTTCTGGGATGAATTTTGTGATTGGGGGATCGAGCTTAGTAAGGCTGAAAAATCAAGTATAAAAGAACTTGGAAGCATTTTTAAAGAAGCATTAAAGCTTTTAAATCCTTTTATGCCATTTATTAGTGAGTATTTATACCATGAGTTAAGTAAAACTTCTATCCAAACTCATGAATCTATAATGATTTCAAAATATCCTAAATTTAATTCTAGAGATGAAAAAATAGAAAAATTATTTAATATCATTATAGAAAGTATAGTGAGTTTACGTCGTGCAAAAACCCTAGTAGAGCTTGCAAATGCAAAAATTCAAAAAGCTTGTATAAAATTAAACGATGAGAGTTTAATGGCTGAGTTAAAAAATTACACTAATTTCATCTCAACACTTGCAAAATGTGAAAACATCGAATTTATTAGTACAAATTTAGAAAAATCCATTAGAGATGTAAGCGAGAATTTAGAAGTATTTATACCAACTCAAGATCTTGATTTAAGCGGTGTTTTAAATAGACTTAATAGTCAAAAAACAAAACTTGAAAAAGAATTTAACAAGCTAGATGCTATGATGAAAAATGAAAAATTTATTTCTAATGCACCGGCTGCGGTTGTTGAGCAAAATAAAACTCAACTTGAAAGCATTAAAACTCAACTTGAAAAAATCAATGATGAAATTTCTAATTTAGAAGGCTAATAAGTGATAAAAATACAAAATCTTAAAAAATATTATGGCAAAGAATTAGTTATAAATGATGTTTCTTTAGAAATTAAAGAAGGAGAAATTTATGCTCTTGTTGGACACAGCGGGGCAGGAAAATCAACTTTGCTAAGATGTATTAATGGTTTGGAAAATTATCAAAATGGTAGCGTAGAAGTTTTTGGTAAAGAAATAGCTACCTTAAAAGAAAAAGAGTTAAGAATATTTAGAAAAGATATAGGAATGATTTTTCAGCATTTTGCACTTATGAGTAGAAAAAGTGTATTTGAAAATGTAGCTATGCCTTTAGAAATTCATAATTTTGACAAAAGCACAATTCAAAAAAGAGTTAATGAGCTTTTAGATCTTGTGGGACTTTTAGCTAAAAGCAAGGCATATCCAAATGAACTAAGTGGTGGGCAAAAACAAAGGGTAGCCATAGCTAGAGCCCTTGCTTTAAATCCTAAAATTTTACTAAGCGATGAAGCTACTTCTGCACTTGATCCAAATACTACAAACAATATTTTAGAGCTTATTGCTAAAATCAATCAAGAATTTAACATCAGCGTAGTATTAGTAACTCATGAAATGGAGGCAGTAAAGCAAATAGCACAAAAGGCTGTATTATTAGAGCATGGACAAATCATAGGTCAAGGGAAAATTGAAGATTTATTCTTAAAGCCAAGTGAAAAAATGCGTGAATTTCTAGGGGAGAGTGATTTTTTACCACAAAATGGAGTCAATGTGCGCTTATATTTTTGCAAAGAAAAAGCAAATCAAAGCATAATCACTCATATGGCTAGAAGTTTAAATATTGATTTTAATATAGTTTGGGGTAAAATAGAAAAGCTAAATAATAATGCTTTAGGAAATTTGGTAATCAATATAGAAGCTAAAGATCAAGAAAGAGTTTTAAATTATTTACAAGAAAATGGCGTTATTTGGGAGCTTGTGTAATGAATTTAGAAGCAATTTTAAGAAATTTTGAAAATATACTTTATCCGGCATTATTAGAAACTCTTTATATGAGTTTTACAGCCACTTTTTTAGCCTTTTTAATCGCACTTATCCCTGCAATTGTACTTACTGTTACTGATAAAGGTGGTTTATGGGAAAACAAAAGCATTTATAGTGTGCTTGATTTTATTATCAATATTTTAAGATCTTTTCCATTTTTAGTACTCATTGTAGTTTTAAGTCCTTTTACAAAGTATCTCATTGGTATTAGTATAGGAACAACTGCTACCATAGTACCACTTACCATAGGAATTGCGCCTTATTTAGCTAAAATGATTGAAAGTGCTTTTAAAGAAATTGATCCTGCTATCATTGAAGCAGCAAGATCTTATGGAGCTAGCAAAGCACAAATTATCTTTAAAGTTATGTTTAGTGAGGCTTTACCAAGCATTATTAATGGTATCACTTTGATTTTAATCATCGTAATAGGATTTTCCGCTATGGCAGGAACTGTTGGTGGTGGTGGTTTGGGCGATGTAGCTATTCGCTATGGTTACGAGCGTTTTAGAACTGATATTATGATTCAAACCGTTGTGATTTTAATTGTTTTAGTTCAAATCATACAATTTATAGGAAATATTCTTTATAAAATCACCAAAAGATAAACAATGAAACATAAACTTGGTATTTTGCTAGCAGCGACTAAAAATTCAAGCTTTACCATAGGAACCTTGCTCATTAACATTATGGATGTTATGGGTGAAAAGGTAGATGTGTTTTACATTTTACATGATGGTTTTAGCTTGAATGATCAAAATATCATGCAAAAAATTGTTAAAAATAAAACAATTAAATTTCTTCCTTTTACTCAAGAAGATTTTTTAGCTACTCTTGGTAAAAACCAAAACGATATTAATAATTTATTTTTCTTAAAAAGATGGACGCATATGGCTTTTGCAAGATTTGAAGCTTTTAAGTTTTTAGATGAATGCGAAAGTATTATTTATCTTGATTTTGATGTTTTACTTTTAAAAAGTATAGATGAACTTAGCAAATTAAGAGCTAAAAAATATCATTTTGGTGCAAGATTAGGTAAAACTTTGCTTCTTGAAAGCTTGCCTGCAAAAAAAGAGTATCATCAAAAGCGTACGTATTTAACTGGAATTTTAGTCTTTACAGATCTTATACCAAATCCTTTAAAATACTATCAATTTATATATAAACATTTAAATGAAAACATTCAAAATTTAAACGATCAAGGATTGTTTACACTCCTAGTACTAGAACACAAATTTAAAATAAAAGATTTAAAAGATACTTATAATGGAAATATTGATTATAGAACTAATTTATCACAAAAAGCCTCTATAACACATGCAGAAGGTAGTAATAATCGTTTTTGGAACAATGTTTTATGCAATCAAACATGGCCTAAATGGCAAGAATACTATAAAAAATGGTTAAAACTTGGAGGAAGTAGATATTTAGATGGAATAAAAGCTACTAATACTCAAGCAAAAGCAAGAGTAAGATATCATTTATCATACAAACTAGGCTATGCTTTTATAGAATGCACTAAAAATAAGAAAAAAATTCCTTTTTTACCTTTTACTTTGTTAAAGATTTACTATAAACACACAAAACTTGCCAAGCAATATCAAAAAGATTTAAAAACAAAACCTTATCTTAAACTTCCACCTTTATCAAGTTATGATGATTATAAAAGCGAGGGTATTAAAAATCAAAATACTTATTCTTATAAAATCGGACAAGCTCTTATTAAGGCTCAAAAAAATTGGTATGGGGGGGGGTATATAAAATTTATAAAAGAACTCAAACATTTTGCTAAAGAATACAAAAACAAACAAAAATAAAACTTTTCCTATCTTATTAATATTTTTACAATATAATCAAGCATTTTAAAACTATAAAAAGGAGTTAAAATGAAATTGTTAAAATTTCTCACTGTAAGCACAATTTTAGGTGCAAGTTTATTTGCTAATGAAGTTATCAAAGTAGGTGCAACACCAGTGCCTCACGCTGAAATTTTAGAACAAACTAAAGATTTATTAAAAAAAGAAGGTTATACATTGGAAATTAAAGAATTTAATGACTATATTTTACCAAATCTTAGCACAGATAGCAAAGAACTTGATGCAAATTTCTTTCAACATCAGCCTTATTTGGATGAGTTTAATGCTAATAAAGGCACAAAATTAATTAGCGTTGCAAAAGTTCATATCGAACCAATGGCAGTTTATTCTAAAAAATATAAAAACATCCAAGATCTTCCACAAAATGCTACCATAGCTGTACCAAATGATCCAACAAATGAAAGCAGAGCTTTAGATATTATCGCTAGTACCAAGCTAGTTAGTTTTGAAAATAGTGCATTAAAAACTCCACTTGATATTAAAGATAATCCAAAAAATATCAAATTTAAAGAATTAAAAGCAGCACAACTTCCAAGAGCTTTAGATGATGTTGATTTTGCAGTGATTAATTCAAACTATGCTTTATCAGCAAATTTAAATCCTGTAAAAGATTCTATTTTAATAGAAAGTAAAGAAAGTCCTTATGCAAATATCTTAGTAACCACTCAAGATAATAAAGACAATCCTAAAATCAAAGCTTTAGTAAAGGCTTTACAAAGTCAAAAAGTAAAAGATTTTATCAATGAAAAATACCAAGGTGCAGTGGTCCCTGCATTTTAAAAATAAACCTTGAGTTTTAAAACTCAAGGTTTATTTATTTTTAATAAGTTCTGTGGTAATTTTAGCTATTTCTAATTCTTCTTCTGTTGGAACAATTAAAATTTTAATTTTAGAGTCTTCTTTACTAATCTCGCCATTTCTAAGCTGTGCATTTTTATCTAAATCTATATCAAATCCCAAATGCGCTAGTCTTTGACAAACTTTTGCTCTAACAATATCATCATTTTCTCCAATACCAGCTGTAAAAATCAACGCATCAACTCTAGGTAAAATCGCAAAATATGAGCCAATATATTTACTCAAACGATAACAAAACATATCAAGAGCAAGTCTTGCTTTTTCGTTATTTTGTTCAATTTGCGCTTCAATATCTCTAAAATCATTAAACCCACAAATTCCATAAACACCACTTTTTTTATTCATTATAGTATCTAAATCAGACGGGTTTAAATTTAATTCTTTTGCTAAAAATGGCAATACAGCAGGATCAATATCTCCACATCTAGTCCCCATGATCAAACCTTCTAGCGGTGTAAAGCCCATAGAAGTATCTACGCATTTTCCATTTTCTATAGCACAAACACTCGCACCATTTCCAAGATGAGCGCTAATTGCATTAAATTCATTAATATCTTTACCAAGTATATGTGCAGCTTGCTTGCTTACATAAGAATGTGATGTACCGTGAAAGCCGTATTTTCTTACTTGGTGTTTTTCATAAAATTCATAAGGTAAAGCATACATATAAGCATAATCAGGCATACTTTGATGAAAAGCTGTGTCAAAAACTGTCACATTAGGAACTTTTGGAGCGGCTTTTATCATAGTTTTAATACCTATTAAATGTGCAGGATTGTGTAAAGGTGCTATGTGAGAAACCCTATCAATTTCTTTTAAAATTTCATCATCCACTAAACAATGTTTAGTTAAATTTGGACCTCCATGAACTATCCTATGTCCACATCCATCAAGCTCATTCAAATCATGTAAAATTCCACTTTGAGCAAATAATTCATTTACTAATTCAATACCTTGCTCATGATCTTTAATCGCCAATTCTTTTTGGTATTTTTGACCATTTTTTAGATCTTTTAATTCTATTTTAGAGCTTTGCTCGCCTATTTTTTCCACCAAACCAGATGCTAGGGCTTCATCTTTTTCAAAAAGCTTAAATTTAATTGAAGATGAACCTGAATTTAAAACTAATATTTTCATTTTTCTCCTTATTCTTGCGCTTGAATAGCACTTAAAATCACAGTATTAACAATATCTTCTACCAAACAACCTCTACTTAAATCATTAATCGGTTTTTTAAGACCTTGTAAAATCGGGCCAATAGCTAAAGAATTTGCTGTTCTTTGCACTGCTTTATAGCAAATATTTGCCGCATTTAAATCAGGAAACACATATACATTTGCCTTTCCTGCCACTTTAGAGTTTGGCATTTTGCTTTTTGCTGTTAGCATATCATATGCTGCATCAAATTGTATAGGACCTTCTAGCTCAAGTTGAGGATATTTTTCTTTAGCTATTTTAGTAGCTTCTTTAATTGCATCTACGCTAGCCCCGCTTCCACTATCTCCACTAGAATATGAAAGCAAAGCCACTTTAGGATCAAGTCCAAAAGCTTTAGCGCTATTTGCACTCACATAAGCAATTTCAGCAAGTTGCTCAGGAGTTGGATTTGGCATAACAGCACAATCAGCAAAAACCAAAACCTTATCTTCTAAAGACATAAAAAACATACCAGAAACCAAACTCACATCAGGTTTTGTTTTGATAATTTGCAAGGCAGGACGAATAGTTTCAGCAGTAGTTGTACTCGCACCACTTACCATAGCATGCGCTTTTTGAGTATGAACAAGCAAGGTCGCAAAATATGTTTTATCTTGCACTAACTTTTTAGCTTCTTCTTTACTCATACCTTTACTTTTTCTAGCTTCATACAAAAGCTCTTCAAATTCTTCATTATATTGAGAATTTTTAGGATTTATAATACGCACACCATCGATATTAATATTTAAACTATTAGCTTTGGCACAAATTTCATTGCTATCGCCTAGTAAAATCAAATCAACAATCTCATTTTGCATTAAAAACTCACTAGCTTTTAATACTCTTTCATCAAAACTTTCAGGTAAAACCACTATTTTTTTATCTGCTTTTGCTTTTTCAAAAAGCTCATAAGAAAATCTTGCCTGAGTTTTATAGGTATATTCTTGTAATAAATCTTGAGTAAAATCTTCATTTTCTTTTAACAAAACAAAGTCACTAAGCTTTTGGCTTAGTAAGAATTTTAACATAGCATGATTTTCATCTTGACTTTTTGTATATAGTGGAGCATTTAGCTCTTTAGCTAAAGCTATATTTAAACTCAAATCTCCCATTAAACCAAAATCATCTACTCCAACTACTACAACAAAATCATTTTCTTTTTTTAATTTTTCACAATCTTGAATTATTTTTTTAAAAAAGTCATTTGAATTTTGAGTAAATTTGCTTTGATAATTATTTTTTTCAAAACTACTAAAAAAATCTAGCTTAAAATTGGTTTTTGAGCATATTAAAGCAATTTTTTCTTTATTTTTTTCACAAAAAACAGGAAAATAAAAAGCTATTTTACCTTGAACTTTTCCTAAAGACTGTGTTAAAAATTTCTCATCAACACAATTTAATAAAAACATGGATTTCATTTTTTCCTCTTTTTTAACAAAATAATTGTTTTTTTGTAATATAATAATTTTAAAATTCATCACAATAATATAAGGTTATAAAGCTATGAAATTTAAAAATGTTAATTTTTACTTGTTACCTTTTGTAATGTTTGGTTGTAGTGCCACAGTCGATCCACATATTAACATGAAACCTCCAACTTATGTAGAAGAATTAGCTCCAAAGCAAAATCATAACACCCAAAGCAACCCTGGATCGTTGTTTGGTAAAGGAGATAATCCTTTATTTTCTGATAAAAAAGCAATGAATGTAAATGATTTAGTTACCGTAGTCATTAGAGAAAATGCCACACAAAACTCACAAGGCTCTAAAGCTACAAGTAAAAACAATAATGTTAATTTAGGCGGAGGACAAGTAACCACTGGTGCTGGACTTAGCAAAGCTAGAGATTTTATCAATGATTATACAAATATAGGTTATACCACAGCAAGCACTTCACAATATCAAGGCACAGGAAGTCAAACTAGAAGTGAAAATTTCCAAACCACCATTTCTGCTAGAGTGATTAAAGTTTTATCTAATGGAAATTATTTTATAGAAGGAAGTCGTGAGCTTTTAATTAACGGTGAAAAACAAATCATTCAGCTAAGCGGGGTTATAAGACCTTATGATATTTCTCAAGATAACATGATAGATAGTAAATACATAGCTGATGCAAAAATTCTTTATAAAACAGAAGGTGATATAGATAAATCAACGCGTAAGCCTTGGGGAACAAAATTCATGGAAACCATTTGGCCTTTTTAAGCTAAATGGTTTTACATAAAACTTGGTGCATCATTAGAAAATAAAATCAAATCTCCATTTTGGGTTAATTTTGATAAAGCTTGTACAAGTTGAGATTTTTCTTTTAATACATAAAAATCTAATGTAATATGTTTTTGCAAAATCGCGCTATTAGCCTCTGAAGTAATAATTACAAAATCGAAACATTCATTGATTATCTTACATAATTTTATATTTTCTTCTTCATTAACTTCAACTATACCAGGAGTTACCAAAATTTTTCTTCCTTGATAGTTTTTACAAAGCTCATAGCTTTGACTCATACCTTTAAAATTTCCATTAAAACCATCATCTATGATAAATTTAGGCTCTTTAGAAATCACTTGCAAACGATGTTCTACTGCTTTTAAATTTGATACACTTTTTATAATATTTTCTATTTTTATTCCTAAATAATGAGCAAGTAAAATACACACACTAATATTATAAGCATTAAAAGTACCCAATAAATTCGCATGAAAATCATAAATATTATCATCTAATCTTATTTTAAAATCTAAACCCTCTAAACTTGCCCTAACATCACTTAAACAATCATCATAAAATTCATTTTCATATAAGGTGCTTGAGTGTAAAAAGTATTTTTCCAAACGCTTGGATTTTAAAGCTTGCAACTTAGCACTGCGGATATTATCTTGAGTTTTAAAATACTCTAAATGCGCCAAGCCGATCTCACCTACTATGCAAATTTGAGGATTTAAAAACTCTGTAATTTCTAAAATATCATTTTGCTCTCTTGCGCCAGCTTCTACGATATAAATTTCAGTATTATTTTCTAAATTTTCATTGATATCTTTTACTATACCAATAAAAGTATTAACACTTCTTGGAGTTTTATAACACTTAAACTCATCTTTTAAAAGTTCGTATAAAAAATTTTTTACACTTGTTTTTCCAAAACTTGCAGTAATTAATATAATTTTTAAATTTGGATTATCACAAATCTTTTTATTTGCCTTTTTTATAAATGCATTTTGGTTTATTTTTTCTACTAAAAAGCTTAATAAAAGTGCAGCTACTAAAGCTTCCAAACCTATCCAAAAAAATGGCATAAATACTAAAGTAAAAAGCGACAAGAATAAAAAATAACGCTTAATCCTAGCAGTAAAAACTAGCTTTTTATCTAAATTTTTATATAAATATC
>NZ_JAKMSC010000022.1:0-19524 GCF_025772425.1 Campylobacter sp. FU_497
ACTGGTTTGACGCTTTCAATGGTTTAGATGATGGTGACACTTCTTTAACTAACCCTGCTACATCAAAACAAGCAGATGGTAGTATTAAAGAAACAGCTAGCGTAACTCTAGCTAAATCATCACTATATGGTGCTGCTGTATTAGGTGATTTTGATCCATTTGCATTCCAAATATGGGCTGCTTATTCAAACAACTGGGCATTTTTATATGCAGTAGATGCTAGCTATAAATTTGCATTTAACGATATGAACTTCAAAATCCAAGCTCAATACTTAGGAAATAGCCTAGATAGCGACAAAGAAAGAGATTTTAATGCAGACAACGGTAACTTCTATGCTGCTAAATTCAGCGGACAAATCTCTGCTTTTGATTTCCAAGCAGGTGTTATCGGCTATGGTGAAAAAGACAAAAACACTGTAGTTACTTTAGAAGATACAGGTAAAGTTATCGCTCCAGGCCAACAAATTTTCTACTCTGCGGGTAGTGATTTAAGAGGCGATATGGGTGAAAACTTCTTCTATTTTGCAGGTTTAGGCTATACTTTTGCTGAAACACTAAGAGTAGGATTTGACTATATCGGCGGTAAAACTGAATATGCAGCAGGTATCTCTGATACAGATAAAAACGAATATATCGCAAGAGTATCTTACAAATATAGTCCAAAACTTACATTTAGCGGCTTCTATTCTTACTTAACTGAAGATATGAACAAAGCTAATATAGATGATAGAGATGATCAATTCATCAGACTTGAAGCTCTATATAAATTCTAATTATAAAAGCTAAGCCAAAAGGCTTAGCTTACTATATCTAAAATTACCTCTTCTTTTAATCCTTGTATTTTAATTTCTTTTATTTTTAAATCATTAGGTAAGTTTTCAAGCAAAGCTTCTTTACTATGTATATTTTTATTTGCTAATATTCTTAACATTTTACCCCTATAAGATTTTGCAAAATGACTTAAAGTTTTGGAATTTTTTAAAAAAGTGAAAGTGGAGTAAAATTGTTTATTTTTTTTAGATATAATCGAGCTTTATTTATATTTAAAAAAGGCATATTTATGTTACGCTTGTTTATTGTAAGTATTTTATTTGTCAATTCACTATTAGCTTTTAATGTAAAATCTTTATTTACTTATACTTTTAATGATAACATTAGCTATGACTTAGAAAAAGCTAAAGAAATATATTTTAAAAACAAATGCAATACTTGCCATGGAGAAAATGGAGAAAAAAATTCTTATGGTAAAAGAGCCATTAAAGACTTAAGTCCAGAAGAGATCAAAGGTGCTTTAAAAGACTATGCTAATGGATATTTCAAAAATCAATCAAGCGATAATATCCAAATGAGTTTGTATGCTAAAAAATTAAGTGATAGTGATATGAATCACATTATTGCTTATTTGAAAGGACAAAATTTTTCTATAGAGCTTAATCAAAAAGATCTTTTAGAAGAAGAGCCTGCACCAAAAACCAAGCACAATACATTTTTAAAATAACAAAAAAAGGAGTTTTCATGAAAAAAAATCTACTGCTAGCTAGCTTACTTTGTGCTAGTTCAATTTATGCCGCAGAAGTAAAAATAGGCATTGTTTTACCACTTACTGGTACTTTGGCAGCTTATGGCAATGATGTATATGAGGGCATTAAACTAGCTAATACTTTAAATCCAAATTTAAAAAATGGAGATAGTGTTAAAATCATAGCTATTGACACAAAAGGCGATAAAATAGAAGCAGCAAATGCCACTACTAGACTTATCTCTCAAGATAAAGTTTTAGGCCTTATAGGCGAAGCTGTTACACCAAATACTATGCAAGTTTTATCTATAGCTGAAGAAAGAAAAATTCCTGCTATAGCTCCAGTTGCATCAGGTGATAAACTTTTAGATAAAAAAAGCTATGCTAGCAGAGTTTGCTTTATGGATAGTTTTCAAGGAGATAAATTTGCTAACTATGCCTATAAAGATTTAAATTTAAAAAGCGTGGTTGTGATAGTTGATCAAAGCAATGTATATTCATTAGGTTTGGCAAGAGCTTTTGAAAAAGAATTTAAACAAAATGGTGGAAAAGTACTTAAAAAACTAACCATTTCTTCAGGCGATAAGGACTTTAAAGCTATTGTTTCACAACTTAAAAGTATCAACCCTGATTTTGTTTATATGCCAATTTATCACCCAGAAGCTGCTTTAATAGCAAGACAAGCAAAAGCAGTTGGCTTTAACAAGCTTTTAAGTGCAGGCGATGGAGTAAATAATAAAACCTTTATCGAGCTTGGCGGTGATGCTGTAAATGGAGTAATCTTTACCGATAGTTTTGATTATAATAATCCTCCGACAACTCTTTCTAAAAAATTTATTGAAGCTTATGAAAAAGATCATGGCACAAAAGAACTTCCAGCATTTTCTGCTATGGGAGCTGATGCATATTATGTAATGGTAAATGCAATGAATGAATGTGCGAATAATCTTAACGCACAATGCATTAATGAAAAAATTCATTCAACAAATAATTTTGAAGGCGTAGGTGGAGTTATAAGCATAGACGCTAGTGGTAATGCAAGTCGTTCTGTAGTTATAAAAGAAATACAAGAACAAAAACAAGTTTATAAAACTATTATCAATCCTTGAAAGGTTAAACTATGAAAAAAATTAGCATAGCTATATTGTCTATCATAGCTAGTAATATCATACAAGCAAAAGAAATTAACATCGGCGTAGTTTTACCTCTAACAGGCTCTACTGCAGCTTATGGGCAAAGTGCTTTAGATGGAGTGAAAATTGCAAATTCTATGAAAAACACTTTAAGCAATGGAGATAAAGTAAATTTAGTAGTAGTTGATACAAAAGGCGATAAAATAGAAAGTGCAAATGCTAGTACAAGACTAGTTTCACAAAACAAAGCGTATGCACTAATTGGAGAAATGCTAACAGCTAATACTTTGCAAGTGATAAGAATTGGCGAGGAAAAAAAGATCCCAGTGGTTGCTCCTGCAGCTACTGCTGATAAAATTTTAAATAAAAAATTATACGCTAGCAGAGTTTGTTTTATGGATAGCTTTCAAGGCTCATCCTTAGCTAATTATGTAAAAAATAAGCTAAATTACACCAAAGCTGTGATAATTAGCGATCAAAGTGCGGATTATTCTTTAGGTTTAACTAGAGCCTTTGAAAAAGAATTTAGCAAACAAGGTGGAAAAATTTTAGATAAATTTAGAATTACAGCAGGCGATAAAGACTTCAAAGCTATTCTTTCACAAATTAAAAATTTAAAACCTGATTTTATTTATCTTCCGGTATATTACACCGAGGCTTCTTTGTTTGCACGCCAAGCAAAAGCAATGGGTATAAATATCCCTATGGGTTCAGCAGATGGGGTGGCTGATGAAACTTTTATTAATCTAGCTCAAGAAGCAGCTGAAGGATATTTATTTACCGATAGCTTTGATTATCACAATCCCCCAACGCAAATTTCAAAAGACTTTATATTAGCTTATGAAAAAGAAAAACAAAGTAAAGAAGTTCCAAATTTCACAGCTATGGGTGCAGATGCGTATTTTGTGATTTTTGAAGCTATGCAAAAATGTATTAATGATTTTAACAGTGAATGTATCAATAACAATATCCACACTACTTCAAAATTTGAAGGTGTTAGCGGGGTGATTAGCATTGATAAAACAGGCAATGCTACGCGTTCAATTGTTATAAAATCAATAGAAAATCAAAAGCAAATTTATAAAGATACGATTTTTCCGTAAATAAAATTTTAAGAGGTTCAATGGATAGTTCTTTAATTTTACAGCAAATTATAAATGGTTTTAGCTTAGGTAGCATGTATGCACTTATTGCTATAGGCTATACAATGGTCTATGGTGTTTTAAGATTGATTAATTTTGCACATGGTGACATCATGATGGTAGGTGCATACTCGGCTTTATTTTGTGTTACAAGTATGAATGTGCCATTTTTAGGAGCTCTTTCTTTGGCTATGTTATTTGCAGCAGCTTTAGGGATAGCTATTGATAGAGTAGCTTATAAACCTTTAAGAAAAGCACCTAGAATTTCTTTACTTATTACAGCTATAGGTATAAGCTTTTTAATACAAAATGTCTTTAATGTCTTATTTGGCTCAACCCCAAAATATTTTCCTGTACCAAGTTATCTTGAAACAGTGATTAATTTTAATAATATCAGCATTAGTATTAATAGTATTTTAGTGCCTATTTTGACATTTTTTATACTATTAGTGGTTTTATTCATACTTTATAAAAGCAAATATGGCATTGCTATTAGAGCTTTAGCTTTTGATATTCATACTGTAAATTTAATGGGAATTGATGCAAATCGTATTATTGCTATTGTGTTTGCATTGGGCTCGGCTTTAGCTGCTATTGGTGGTATTTTTTGGGCTGTTAGTTATCCTTCTGTTGAACCTAGTATGGGAACTCTTATAGGACTTAAGGCATTTGGCGCTGCTGTTTTAGGTGGCATTGGCTCGGTTGCTGGAGCGGTTTTAGGTGGCTTGATTATAGGATTTACAGAAGTTGTTGTAGTTGCTATTTTCCCTGATCTTTCTGGTTTTAAAGATGCTTTTGCGTTTATCTTTTTAGTATTGATTTTACTTTTTAAACCAACCGGAATTTTAGGTATTAATTTTGAAAAAAGTAGGTTTTAAGATGGTTGCAAGAAAAATTACACATTTAAGTTTTTTTATCATAGCACTTGCTTTTCTTTTTATATCTCCTTATTTTTTCAATGATTATAAAATAGGAATTTTAAGCAATATTGCTATTTTTGTTATCTTAGCAGTAAGCTATAATCTTATCAATGGGGTTACAGGACAATTTTCACTAGAACCAAATGGCTTTGTAGCTATAGGAGCTTATGTTGCAGCTTTAGTTTTACTTACAAGTGAAAGCAAAATCGACCAGTTTTCTTTAGAAGATCCAAGTAGCTTTATTTTGATGATTCATTCACCAAGTTTTATTGTGGCTTTACTCGCTGCTGGACTTTGTGCTATGCTTTTATCTTTAGTTTTGGCCTTTGCAGTATTTAGAGTTAGAGGGGATTATTTAGCAATTGTAACACTAGGTTTTGGTATTATCATCAAACTTATGGCGATTAACTTTGCTTCTGTTACAAATGGTTCTTTAGGTTTAAATGACATTCCTAAACATACCACCTTATACTGGAGTGGTGGGATTGCTATATTTTCTGTTATTATCATCTTAAATATTGTTAGTTCAAAATTTGGTAGAGCTATGAAAGCCGTAAGAGATGATGAGGATGCAGCATTAGCAATGGGTATAAACACCTTTAATATCAAAACCCTAGCCTTTAGCACTTCAGCATTTTTAGAAGGTGTCGGCGGAGGCTTGCTTGCTTGTGCGCTAGCTTCAGTTTCACCTGAGCAATTTGACTTTTTATTTACCTTCCAACTTTTAATCATCATTGTTTTAGGTGGTTTGGGTTCAACTACCGGTGCTATCATCGGAGCTATTTTGGTAATAGGCGGAAGTGAGTATTTAAGATTTTTAGATGAAAGTATGAATATTTTTGGCTATGAAACTCCTGCTATGCCTGGTCTTAGAATGGTTGTATTTTCTGTTATATTAATTTTAGTAATGCTTTTTGCAAGAAGAGGAATAATGGGCGATAAAGAACTAACAGATATTTTATTTAAGTTTTCTAAAAGGAAGAAGAAATGATTTTAGAACTTAAAGAAATTCATAAAAATTTTGGCGGAGTTAACGCTATAACAAATACTTCTTTTGCTATTAGAGAAAGTGAAATTTTTGGGCTTATAGGTCCAAATGGCGCAGGTAAAACCACTCTATTTAATATTATCACAGGAAATTATAAGCCAAGTAGCGGGGAAGTCTTTTTTCTAGGAAAAAAAATTGATCATTTAAAACCACACAAAATAGTTCATCTAGGTATAGCAAGAACTTTTCAAAATATCAGACTTTTTTCAAGCATGAGTGTTTTAGAAAATGTATTGATTGGTTTTGATAAGAGCATTAAATATAATATTTTTGAAGCTTTTTTGCACCTTGGAAGATTTTCCAAAGCAGAAAAAAATGCAAAAAAAGCAGCTTATGAAATTTTAGAACAGCTCAATATCGCTCATTTGGCTGATGAAAAAGCTACTAGTTTAAGCTATGGTCAGCAAAGAAAAGTTGAAATAGCAAGAGCTTTAGCAACAAATCCTAAGCTTTTATTACTAGATGAACCTGCAGCAGGTATGAATTCTACAGAAAGTGATGATTTAGCTGAGTTAATTTTTAACATAAGAGATAATAAAAAAATTAGTGTTTTACTTATCGAGCATGATATGAAATTTGTAAATAAACTTTGTGATAGGGTTATGGTACTTGATTATGGTAAGACTATTTTTGAGGGAAAACCAAACGATGCGGTGCAAAACCCTGAAGTAATTAGTGCGTATTTGGGAGATTTTAATGCTAGTAGTTAAAGATTTACATGTTTATTATGGTTTAATAGAGGCTGTTAAAGGTATTGATTTTACTATAAAAACAGGAAGTATAGTTAGCTTAATAGGCTCAAATGGTGCAGGAAAAACCTCAACACTTAATGCTATGCTAAATTGTGTTAAAAAAACCGGCGAGGTAACCTTTTTAGGCTATGATACTCAAAGACACTTACCGCACACTCTAGTTCAAAAAGGTATCGCCTTAGTACCTGAGGGAAGAAGGGTTTTTATCAATCTCACTATAGAAGAAAATTTAAAAATTGGTGCTTTTAATAATGCAGAAAATTACGAGCATTTAAAAAATCAAATGTATAGACTTTTTCCAAGATTAAAAGATAAAAAAAATGCCCTTGCAGGAACTCTAAGCGGTGGGGAAGCTCAAATGCTAGCTATCTCAAGAGCACTCATGAGCGAACCAAAGCTTTTAATGCTCGATGAGCCCTCATTAGGTCTTGCTCCAAAAATAGTTGGAGAGGTTTTTGATATTATAGTCAAATTAAAAGAAGAAGGAATTACTATTTTATTAGTAGAACAAAATGCATTTTCAGCTTTAAAAATCAGCGACTATGCTTACGTTTTAGAAAATGGCAAAATCGCTATGCATGCACCTGCAAAAGATCTTATCGGTAATGATGAGATTAGAAAAAAATACCTTGGAGCTTAATTCATGAAAAAACAACTTTTAGCTTTTGGGGATATAAAAATTTCTATTTTTTTATTTTTAATTTTTGCCCTATTTTGCGCCCTAGCTACTTTCATAGAAAGCGCTTATAATACGCCAACAGCTTGGGCGATGATCTATGGCTCTTCTTGGTTTGGTTTTATACAACTCATACTAGGGATTAATCTTTTAGCAGCTCTTTTTAAATACAAAATGTTTAATAAGAAAAAAATACCACTTTTAATCTTTCATATCTCATTTTTATTTATATTACTAGGCTCAGCTATGACTAGATATATGGGATTTGAAGGAAATTTACACATTAGAGAAAATGAAAAAAACAACATCATTGAAACTTCAAAAAGTTATATTTACATAGCAACCTTAAAAGATGATAAAGTATACAGTGCTTCAAAATCTGAATACATAGCAACCCTACCTTTTGTAAATGATTTTTCATTTGATTTAATCTTGCCTGATGAAAAAGCCCAAATTACATATGAAAATTTAATCTTAGATGCAAAAGAAATTTATATTGATGATAACAATTCTGCTCCACTTTTATCTTTAATGCTTTCACAAAATAACGAGTCTAAAGAATTACTTTTTCAAGCAGGAGATATTGAAAATATTAACGGTGTTAATATAGCGTTTTTAAATGACTCCGTTCCAAGTCCTTATATAAAAATCGATAAAGATTTAAAACTTAGTGCTGATTTTGATTTAAAATACATGTCAATGAGTGATGGCAAAGAAAATATTTTAAAAGCAAATCAAAAAGCACAAGCTAAAGATTTAAGATTGTATTCTTTTAATGATATTAATTTAGTAGTTAAATTTGCTTCCTTGCATGGTAAAAAAACTTTAGAAGGTATCAATCAAGCTCAAGATGAAAGCTTTTTTACTTGGTTTAAAAATAGTTGGATAGAGCTGGGACGTAATGCTTTGATTTCTTTGTTTGGTGAGGCAAAATACTGGAATAATTCTTTATTAAACAATTTCAAAGATTTTGCACAAAGCACTAAATATATGCCAACTCAACTTTCAGAAAATGCTATTAATGCTTTAAAATTAAAACTAAGCTACAAAGGAGAATCCAAAGAAGTTTTCCTAGTAGAATACAATTCACCTATTCGCATTGATGTAGCAGGTCAACCTTTCTTTTTAAGATGGGGTCCTAAAGGAATAGAAATGCCATTTGAAATGTACTTAAAAGACTTTGAATTAGAACGTTATCCTGGTTCGATGTCGCCTATGTCTTATGCAAGTTATGTAGAAATTGACAATGCTGATAAGAAACTAGAATATAAAATTTTTATGAATAATGTTTTAGATTATCAAGGTTATAGATTTTATCAAAGCTCATACGATCAAGATGAGCTTGGCACCATACTTTCAGTCAATAAAGATCCGGGTAAAATTCCTACATATATAGGATATTTTTTACTCACATTAGGAATGTTTTTAAATATTTTAAATCCTCATTCAAGATTTAGAACCTTAGCTAAATTAATCAATCAAGACACCCTAAAAAAAACAAGTGCTATTTTGGCTTTTATATTAGTTTTATTTGCAGGCCAAAATACTTACGCAAATGAGCCTATCAAGGTAGATGAAGCGCATGCAAAAGAACTTGCTTCTTTAGTAGTGCAAAAACCTGATGGCAGAATGGTGCCTTTTAATACTTTAGCCATGGAAGTTTTAGAAAAAATATACAAAAACACAACCTTTCAAGGCCAAAGTGCCGAAGCAACAATCATATCAATGATTTTTGATGGTAGTGCATGGTATGATAAAGATATTATATTTATGCCGACAAGTCGCTTGGTTAATGAAGAAATTTCTAAAATTTTAGGTATTAAACCTAGAGCTTATACTAGTTTTAAAGATTTTTTCACTACAGATGCTTATAAACTACAAAAATATGTAGAAAATGCTAATAGAAAAAATCCAAACCGCAGAAGTGTTTTTGATAAAGAAATCATCAAGCTTGATGAAAGGGTTAATATTGTAAATTTAATCTTCTCAGGCGATATTTTTAGATTTATTCCTTTGCAAAATAGCACCAACAATCAATGGGTAGCACCACGTGAAGCTTATATAGGTTTAAAAGGCGCAGAAGGTGCGGAGGTTAAAAGTATTTTAGAAAACTATTTTAATGCAGTTAGTAACTCTATTGCGCACAATAACTGGGATGAAGCAACTAAAAACTTAAATATCATCAAAAACTATCAAGAAAAATATGGCCATGAAGTTATGCCAAGTGCTAAAAAAATTAACACAGAAATCTTTTTCAATAAAAGTCAAATTTTTGTAAATCTTGCTCCGCTTTATTTATGTGCTGGATTTTTACTTTTGATTATAGTTTTTGTTAAGATGCTACTGCCAAAAATACGCATTGATTTTATCTTTAAATGTGTTTATGTATTTAATATTGTAGCATTTTTCATCCATACTCTAGGCTTAGCTTTGCGTTGGTATATAGCAGGTCGCGCACCATGGAGTAATGCCTATGAGAGCATGGTTTATATAGCTTGGGCTTTATCATTATCTGGAATTTTCTTTTCTAGAAAAAGCCCTATTGCACTTTCTTTAACTTCTATTTTAGCAGGAGTTACTTTAGGTGTAGCTCATCTTAGTCAAATGGATCCACAAATTACCAACTTAGTTCCTGTGTTACAATCATACTGGCTTACTATACATGTTTCAGTTATTACTGCTAGCTATGGATTTTTAGGACTATGTGCATTATTAGGCATATTTGTACTTGTTTTATTATGTATGCTAAAAATCAATGGTAAGCATAATGAAAATATTTTAAGAAATATTACAGAAGCAACAAGAATTAATGAAATGGCTATGATTTTAGGACTTTGCTTGCTTACAGTTGGAAATTTCTTAGGTGCTATATGGGCAAATGAAAGTTGGGGAAGATATTGGAGTTGGGATTCTAAGGAAACTTGGGCTTTAATTAGTATTTTAGTCTATGCAGCTATTTTACACATTAGAATGGTACCAAAATGGGCAAATCAATACACTTTTGCAGTTTGCTCTATGTTTGCATACTGGGTAATTATTATGACTTATTTTGGAGTAAATTACTTTTTAACCGGTATGCACTCTTACGCAGCAGGAGATTCAGTAAAAATTCCTGATTATGTATATTGGGGCTTTTTATTTATGGTGGCACTAAGCATAGTAAGTTATTTCAAAAGAACTTATGCAAAAAAATTATAGAAAGGCTTTAAATGAATAATTCTCTTTTTATATTTTTAATTGTAGCTTTAGTTATTGTTATCATACTTGGTATTCTTTTGGTTTTATTTTTTACCCATAAAGATAAACAACCCAACAAAACCAATGCAACCAAAGCTCCAAAAATAAGCAATATAGAAGATTTTATATCCAAGGCTAATGGGGCAAAAAATTCCCAAGAAATTCAAGCTTTAATCTTGCAATTTTTAAATTCACAAAAATTTGGCTCTAATCCAAAAGATAGTGCCACTAAAAGAAAACTTGATTTCATTAGTGCTATTTCAGCTAATGCTAATGCTACTCCTAAAAATATTTCTTTTTTAAATAACGAACTAAAAAAGCGTTATAAAGCTTTAAAAAAAGAAATAGATGCTTATGAGCAAATAGGTCTAGCAAAAAGAAAAATGAGACAATCTTAAGGTTTTTTGATGAAAAATATTAGAAATTTCTCTATCATAGCTCATATTGATCATGGAAAAAGTACACTAGCTGATAGAATTATTAGTGAATGTGGTGCAATTAGTGACAGACAAATGAGCGCCCAAGTAATGGATACTATGGATATAGAAAAAGAGCGTGGTATAACTATAAAAGCTCAATCTGTGCGTTTAAATTATAAATTCAATAACGAAGAATATGTATTAAATTTGATAGACACTCCAGGCCATGTTGATTTTTCCTATGAAGTAAGTCGTTCTTTAGCAAGTTGTGAAGGAGCTTTGCTTGTTGTTGATGCTTCACAAGGAGTAGAAGCTCAAACTATAGCCAATGTTTATATAGCTTTAGAAAATGATCTTGAAATCATACCAGTGATAAATAAAATAGATCTTCCTTCAGCTGATATAGAAAAGGTTAAGCACGAAATAGAACATATTATAGGAATTGATTGCTCAAATGCAATTTGTGTTAGCGCAAAAACAGGTGTAGGTATAAAAGAACTCATAGAAACCATCATCACAAAAATTCCTGCACCAAAAACCAATGATGAAGCGCCTACTAAAGCTTTAATCTATGATTCTTGGTTTGATAATTATCTTGGAGCTTTGGCTTTGGTTAGAATTTATGAGGGAAATATAGCTAAAAATGATGAAGTTTTAGTTATGAGTACAGATAAAAAACATCTTGTGCAAGATCTTTTTTACCCTCATCCATTAAGTCCTATAAAAACCAAAAAATTAGAATCAGGTGAAGTAGGTGTTATCGTGCTTGGACTTAAAAATGTTGCCGATGTTCAAGTAGGCGATACCATAACACTAACTAAAAACAAAGCAAAAGAAGCCATTGGTGGTTTTGAAAAAGCTAAAGCTTTTGTTTTTGCAGGGTTATACCCTATAGAAACAGATAAATTTGAAGATTTAAGAGATGCTTTAGATAAATTAAAACTCAATGATAGTTCTATTACCTATGAACCTGAGACATCTCTAGCTTTAGGGTTTGGTTTTAGGGTTGGTTTTTTAGGTCTTTTACACATGGAGGTTATTAAAGAAAGACTTGAGCGTGAGTTTAACCTTGATTTGATTGCTACTGCTCCAACTGTTACTTATGAAATTTATCAAACTGATGGAGAAGTTTTAAAAATTCAAAATCCAAGCGAACTACCTCCGGTAAATAAAATCGACCACATAAAAGAACCTTATGTAAAAGCAACCATCATAACTCCAAGTGAATATTTAGGAAATTTAATCACTCTTTTAAATCGCAAACGTGGTATGCAGGTTAAAATGGATTATATTACCCCTGAGCGTGTTTTACTTGAGTATGATATACCTTTAAATGAAATCGTTATGGACTTTTATGATAAACTCAAATCACTTACTAAAGGTTATGCTAGTTTTGATTATGAGCCTATTGAATTTAGAGTGGGCGATCTTGTAAAGCTTGATATTAAAGTAGCTGGTGAAAATGTCGATGCACTAAGCATCATAGTGCCAAATGAAAAAGCGCTAAGCAAAGGTAGAGAACTAGTAAAAGCGATGAAAGAAATCGTCCCAAGACAGCTTTTTGAAGTCGCCATCCAAGCAAGCATAGGTAATAAAATCATCGCAAGAGAAAATGTAAAATCCATGGGTAAAAATGTAACCGCAAAATGCTATGGCGGGGATATTACTAGAAAAAGAAAGCTTCTTGAAAAACAAAAAGAAGGTAAAAAAAGAATGAAAGCTATCGGTAAAGTACATTTACCTCAAGAAGCATTTTTAAGTGTTTTAAAAATAGACTAAATCCCTAGTTTAGAACTAGGGATATAAATTTATGCATTGATATCTAAAGAATTTCCACCCATTTCATTGATTTTTTGAGTTACTTTTTCGATAGCTTTATCAATTGTTTCATAGCTGATATCAGGAAGTTTGCCACCCCACATTTTTTCCGCTTGCGCAAATCCTGCTTTTAGACCTTCTAAACCTTTTTGAAGTTTTTCCATATCATCACCAGCCCCATTAATAACAAAATCAGCCAATCTTTGAGATGTTTTTGCTACACCAAAATACCCATCTTCCCCAATAAGCTCTTTTGCCTCATCAGCATTTAAACTAAGTATATCTTTGCCTTCATATCCTATAGCTTTAAAATCTACATTTGATAAAATAGCTGTTAAAGAATCCTTAGACTGAGCTCCTTGAAAAATCCCAGCTTGAGTTAAACCATTAGAGGAACTCATGCTAAATGCTTGTTGCATAAAGCTCATAGCATAAAGTTCTGTTATACCTTTTCCACCTATGCTAGCAAGCTTACTAAGCTTATCCTCATCAATATCTTTTGTGCTATTAGCACTTTTAGTATTGGCATCTTCAAGTTTTGTATTCAAATTAGCCTTCCTATTGCTAACTTGCGACTCCACTGCCACACGTGAATACGAATTTATTTGCATCCTTGCTCCTTTTTTTGTGGGTTTATAAAAATCGTCTAAAAAAAATTAAAATTTACATTAAGAAATTTATAATTACACTTAGAATACAATAACAAACATTTACTATATTTTTAAAATTTAGGTGATATAAATGTTTTTTAAAGATTTTTTCATAACCATTGTTGATCCGTATTTTAAAGATATTATAGAAGGTATAGAATCTCTTTATTAAATTTATTTTATCTATATAACCATAATTAGTAAAATAATTTTTAATAAGGAAAAGCTATGTCAATACATAATTTTTACACCACATTAAATCCTACTACACTTTTTACAAAATGCGCTTTGCCAAATATGGCGAGTATGGCTTTTATTTATCTTTATGTGATTATTGATGGAATTTTTGTTGGAAGATATTTAGGTTCAGATGCGCTTGCTGCTATGAATTTAATGATGCCTTTTATCATGATAAGTTTTGCTTTAGCTGATATGATAGCCATAGGTTCATCAGTGCAAATAGCAATTAATCTAGGTAAAGGAAAAATTGAAAAAGCAAGAGCTATTTTTTCTTTTTGTATAGTTCTTATTTTTGTAATTTCTTGTTTAATGGGAATTTTAGGATTTTTCTTAGCAAAAGCATTAAGTGCTTTTATGGGAGCTGATGAGAATATTCAAAGCTTATCTACTGAATATATGCAAATTTTTGCTATTTTTGCTCCCTTTACTATGCTAGCTTTTGCCATGGATAATTATCTTAGAATCTGTGGAAAAACTTTTTACAGTATGATGGTTAATGTCATTACTGCTTTGAGTAATATTTTTCTTGATTGGCTTTTTATAGTGGTTTTTGATTGGGGACTTTTTTCAGCAGCTTTAGCAACTTGTATAGGGATGTTTTTAGGAAGCATTTTAGGGATATTACCTTTTGTTTTTAAAGATTTAGTTTTAAAATTTAAAAAGCCAATAATTAAACTACAAATACTAAAAAATATACTCTATAATGGCTCATCTGAATTTTTTTCTAATATTTCTAGCTCTTTTTATACCATCTTAGCTAATGCTTTCTTGCTTAAACTTTCTGGAAGTACAGCTGTTGCAGCATTTTCTGTGATTTTATATCTTAGCACTTTTGTTTTCATGCTAGTTTTGGCCATGTGTGATGCTATGCAACCTGCATTAAGTTATAATTATGGACACAAAAATATTGCAAGAATTCAAGCTATTTTTAAAAGAATGTTTTTTGCTTCCTGGGGTGTAAGTACAATGGCATTTTTGTTTGTTTATTTTTTCAATAACCTTATAGTAGATATTTTTAATAAAGATAACAACCAAGATTTTATCCATATAGCACAAAATGCTTTAATATTTTTTTCTTTTTCGTTTTTATTTTCTTGGTTTGGAAAACTTTGTGCTTCATTTTTCACAGCACTTGATAAACCCTTACTTTCTTTAGGAATTTCTATTTCCCAAAGTCTTATTTTTCCATTCTTATCTTTATTTATACTAACGCAATTTTTAGGAGTAAATGGAGTTTGGCTAGCTACTTTAGTGGGCGATATTTGTATGATTTTTATTGCTTCAATTTTACTATATAATACTTTTAAAGATCTAAACTCTTAGCCAAATTTAAACAAGAGTTTAGATCTTGCTTTTCACATATATATAAATTTTTAAAATTACGAAGTTTTAAAGCTGTACTTTGACCTATAACTACAACCTTATCTTCTTTTTCTAATGCAAAAAATTTCAAAAATTGCTCTATGCTTGAAGGAGCACTAAAGATAAAAACGCTAGGATGTTGTATTTTTAACTCATCTTTTTTGGGCTCTATGGCTACATTTTCATAAACAATTAATTGTTTTAAAGAGATATTTTCATTTAATAAAACCTCATCAAGGCCTGAGCTAATTTTCTTAGCTCTTAAATAAAGACATTTTTTATTTTTAAACTCAGATAAAAACTCGCTAGCTAAATTTTTACCATAAGCTTTACTAGGATATTTGATATTTTTAAAACCAAGTTCTTTTGCAAAATCAGCACTTTTTTCTCCCACAGCATAAAGTTTAATATCAAAATCAATTTTGCTTTTACTTGACATTAATGCTTTTAATGCATTCTTAGAGCTAATGATCAAGCAATCAAATTCTTTTAAATTCACTTCAAAATCAAGAAATTTGATTTCATTTAATCTTATAGTCTTAACGCCATCAAATTCTTTATCCCCTATAAAATAAATCATTATTTTCCTATAAAAGTTTTATCAAAATTTGATCTTAAATTTAAAGTTGCCATATAAGGATCATTTGCTTGCATTATTGCTCTAACCACAGCTATACCTTGTATATTACAATCTTTAAGCAAATTTAAATTAACTTCATCTATCCCACCTATAGCTACAATAGGTAAAGAAGCTAAACTAGTAATTTCTTTTAATCCATCTATACCAAGCACAATACAATCTTGCTTGCTAGGTGTAGCAAAAACAGCCCCTACTCCAAGATAAGTAGCGCTTTGAGTATTAGCAAGTTCACTTTTATGATTGATCGTAAGTCCTATGATTTTATCTTCACCTAAAAGTTCTCTTGCTTTTTTTAAAGGCATATCCTTTTGTCCTATATGCACTCCATTTGCATTCACAGCCATGGCTATATCGATTCTATCATTTATCACAAAAGGTGTATTGTATTTTTCACACAAAACTTTAACTTTTAAAGCAAGATTATAAAATTCTAAAGTGCTAAGATTTTTTTCCCTAAGTTGCAAAATATCAATCTTAGCTTTCAAAGAAGCTTCTAAAATATTTAAAAACTCACTTTCACTTTTCTCACCTTTGCTTGCAACAAGATAAATTTTAAATGATTTCATATCTAGCTCTTTTTTTAATTTCTTCATCATTTAAATTACTTAAAGCATCGATTAAATTCACTCTAAAACTACCACTTCCACTAGAAAGCTCTTGAGCGATTTCACTAGCTATACCAAAACTAAGCAAAGCATATAAACTAGCTTGAAATTTATCTTCTAATGCTCCTGCAAAAACTCCACACAAAGAAGCACACATACAACCTGCTCCAGTTATTTTAGTAGCCATAATAGAGCCATTATAAACTTTTGCAACACGCTCTTGATTTATAATATAATCAATTTTCCCAGTTATAACCAAAACACGCTTAGTTTTATATGAGTATTCTCTAGCTTTTTCTAAAAACTCATCATTAATCACAAAAGTACTATCAACCCCTCTTGCTTTACCATCTAAACCTATAACACTAGCCATTTCAGACGCATTTGCTTTAACAATACTAATGCCTTTTAGATTAAGCAATTCAAAATTAATCCCATCTCTTGCCTTACTCACGCCCAAAGCAACAGGATCAAAAACTATAGGTTTATTTAATAAAGCATATTCTTTGGTTGCTTTTAACATAGAATTTGCTACAAGCTGATTAATTGTACCTGTATTTAATACTAAGGCTGAGCTTATTTTAGCAAAATCAGTTTGTTCTTCATAAAAATCAGCCATAGCAGCACTTGCTCCTACTGCTATAGTTACATTCGCGCAATCATTGGCTGTAACATAATTAGTAATATGATGAATCAAAGGATTTTTTTCTCTTACTGCTTTGATAATCATTTTTACTCCTTATCAAATTGGAAAAAGTGATTAGTTGGACCACAACCTTTTCCAAGTGCTAAAGAATTTAAAATAGCTCCATACACATAATCTTTAGCAAGCTTTATAGCTTCATGTTTTTCTTTACCTAAGGCAAGATTACTAGCTATAGCTGAACTTAATGTACAACCTGTGCCATGTGTGTTTTTTGTATTAATTTTTTCTGCTTTAAAAATACCAAATTCCTTTCCATCATAAAAAACATCATTAGTATTATCTTTACTATGCCCACCTTTAATCAAAACACTTTTTGCGCCTTCTTTGAAAAGCTTTATAGCGGCTTTTTTCATATCCTCTTCATTAAGTATTTTAAAATCACACAAAAATTCAGCCTCAGGTATATTTGGCGTAAGTACATCAGCTAAAGATAAAATTTCATCTTTAAAAAACTGACAATTTTCTAAAGGCATTAATGCATAGCCATTTTTTGCAAACATCACAGGATCAATCACTACATTTTTGGCTTTAAAGCGTAATAAATTTTCTTTTACACAAGTTATAATTTCTTTTGAACCTAGCATTCCAATTTTCACAGCAGCTGGCTCTATGTCTTCATAAACTGCTAACATTTGCTCATCTATTATCTTAGTGGGTATATCAAAACAAGAAATCACTCTTGCAGTGTTTTCAGCCACAACGCTTAAAACTACACTCATACCAAATAAATTATGCGCACCAAAAGTTTTTAAATCAGCTTGTATGCCAGCCCCACCACTACAATCACTCCCAGCTATAGTTAAGATAGGAATTTTAGTTTTTGTTTTTGCTTGTATCATTTTTATCCTTTTTTATAAAAAAGGAAAGTTTTTGCAAGAATTCAAAGTTCGCATTACCAAACTTCTCAAGGGTCGAAGTCTAACTTCCTCTCAGCAAAAGCTCCCCATTAATGAAAAATTATATCTTAGTTTTAATTAATCTTAAAAAATATTTTAAAATACTGCTATAATTTTGAAAAAACTACACAATTTTTGAGGAAAAAATGACTAAAATTATTTTTGTTTGCTTAGGGAATATTTGTCGTTCTCCCATGGCTGAATTTATTATGAAAGATCTTTTAATAAAAGCAAATTTAAACGATAGATTTACTGTTTCTAGTGCAGGCACTTCAGGTTATCATGATGGAGAGGATATGCATTATAAAACCAAAGCCATGTTAAATAGTAAAAATATCAATTCCAAGCCATTTTGCAGTCAAAAACTAAGCTTAAAAATGTGCGAAGAAAATGATCTTATCATTGTTATGGATAATTCTAATTATAATGATGTAGTTAAAAATTTTCCAAATTTTAAACACAAAATTCATAAAATCACTTCTTTTGCTTTAGAATTAGAATATGATGAAGTTCCTGATCCTTGGTATAGTGGGGATTTTGATGAAACTTATACTATACTTTCAAAAGCATGTTCTAATCTTTTAAATTCTCTTTATAAAAATTTATCATTTAAATAATATTTGGTTCTTTTTTAATTTTTAGTGCTATAATAAACTCGTTTAAATCTTAACTATAACAAAAGGAGTTTATTTAATGAAAAGTATCAAACTAAAAATTTCATTAATTGCAAACATTATAGCTATAGTATGTCTTATAATACTTGGCATTGTTAGTTTTATTTTTACAAAAAAAGCTTTAAATTATGAGGTGGTAAAAGCTGAAACCAATTATGTAAGAACTGCAGAAAAATCAATGAGAGATTTTAAAAATCTTAATGTTCATTCTTTAGAAAAACTTTCTCAAGCTATCTTAAAACTTCCATATGATGCACTCAGCACCCAAGATAAACTTATGCAAAATACAGGTAATTTACTTAAAGCTGTTAGAGATATGAACAGCTATTTAGCCGTTTATATAGCTCAACCAAATGGCGAATTGATAGTAAGTGATCCAGATAGCGATAGCAAAGGTTTAGATTATGGAATTTATGGAAAAGCAGATAATTACGATGCAACAACGAGAGAATTTTATATAGAAGCTAGAAAGAAAAATGGCTTATACATTACTGCATCTTATATTGATGCAACAACTGGTTTACCATGTTTTACCTACTCTATGCCATTAATCAAAGATGGTAAATTCATAGGTATATTAGCCATTGATGTTTTGGTAAAAGATCTACAAAACGAATTTAGCGAACTACCAGGAAGAACCTTTGTGTTTGACCAAGCTTATACTGTATTTGCTTCAACTGATAAAACATTAGTTAGTGGAGAGCAAAATCCAGATATTATTACAGTAGCTAAAGCTTACGAAAAAGCTGGCGATTATAATATTTTCAGCTATACCACACAAAATGGTAACAATAGATTTGGTATTTGTGTTAATGTTGATGGTTATACAACTTGTGCGGGCGAAAATATAGAAGTTATTGAAGCTCCTGCTTTAAAAATAGCTTATATTCAAACCACTATTGTTATTTTTACAAGTATAGCTAGTATCATTTTACTCTACTTCATCATCTCTTATTATCTATCCCCTTTACAAGCAATCCAAAAAGGTATCAACTCTTTCTTTGATTTTATCAATCATAAAACAAAAGATTCTACTATGATAAATGTTAAAACCAATGATGAGCTTGGTGCTATTGCCAAAGCCATC
>NZ_JAKMSC010000023.1:0-19103 GCF_025772425.1 Campylobacter sp. FU_497
ATAAAACTTATCATGGAAGTGGCGATGAGTTTGTTTATAATGTAGCTAAGGATACATATGAGATTAATGGCAATGCAAAAATTACAGAAATACAAACAAAAAAAGAACTCATAGGGGATAAAATCATAGTAGATAGAAAAAATATGACTTATAGAGTAGCGAGTAAAGATAAAAAACCTGTGAAATTTGTATTTGAAGTAAAAGAATGATACTTAATGCTAAATTTTTAATTTCTGCTTCCAAAATAGACGAAGCTCCACAACCTATATACACTGAAATCGCTTTTTTAGGACGCTCTAATGTGGGTAAAAGTTCTTTGATTAATACTCTTTGTAAGAATAAAAATTTAGCAAAAAGCTCTTCAACTCCGGGTAAAACACAGCTTATTAATTTTTTTGAAGTTGATTGTAAAAAAGATGAAGATAAATTCAAATTAGTGTTTATTGATTTACCTGGTTTTGGTTATGCTAAAGTGAGCAAAAAAACTAAGGCTATTTGGAATAAAAATTTAGATGAGTTTTTAAAAGAGCGTAGCTCTATCAAACTTTTTATTCATCTAATAGATTCAAGACATGATAATTTAGATATTGATGCAAATTTGGATTTATATTTGGATTCTTTTATTCGAGCTGATCAAAAAAAAATAACAGTTTTTACAAAAGCAGACAAGCTCAATCAAAGTCAAAAAGCAAAAATTTTAAATGCAAATAAAAATGCCATTTTGGTGTCAAATCTGAAAAAAAGTGGTATTGATAAATTAGAACAAAAAATTATTTTAGAGAGCTTGGGTTTTAATGAGGGGTAGAAATTTAGTAAAAAATAGATTTGATTTTTCTTATTTATTTTTTTATTTATCTTTGATTTTTTATCAAATTTTAAGCTCTGTGTATTATTGGATACCTCCTTTATTTGGGGTATTTTTTTGTTATATGATAGTGCTTTTAAAAGAAAAAGAAAGAACCCTTAATAAGCTTGATTTTAGATGGTATTTTTCTTTGTTTTATCTTTTATTGATTGATGTTATTCATGGATTTTATCTTTTTAGCTCATGGATAGCTTTTTTTATTTTTTATCATTTTTTTGTGGATTGGTTTAAAAGTAAATTAAAACTAGGGCATTATTTACTCGTTGTATTTACTCTTTGTGCTTATATTTTCATTTATCTTTTTGATGTGTTTTTAGCATATTTAGATAATAATGAAATTTTAAAATTTGGTATTGAATATTTATGGTTTTTTGTTGTTGAAGCTTTGATTTCTTTTGTTATTTTTAAAGGAAAAATCTAATTATGCGTATGCGTTTAGTGATGGGCTTTATAGTTTGCTTTTTTATGCTTTTACTTGCTAGAGTGTATTATATAAGTATTAAATCTAATGTTTATTATGAAGAAATAGCCAAGCAAAATGCCATTAAAACGCAATTTTTAGCACCTGTAAGAGGGCAAATTTTAGATGTTAAAGGCAGACCCTTAGCAGTAAATAAATTAGGTTTTTCAATCTCTATAAAGCCATATTTGTATATAAAAAAGAAAAACAGAAATCTTTTAGAGCAAGAATTACAAGCCATAGTAGATGCTTTTCCTGATTTAAATATAACTAAATTAAAACGAAATTATATAAAAGCAGATTCTTATTATAATCAAGATTATATAGAAGTAGTTCCATTTATAGAATATAATGCAATGATTAAGCATTTTACTAAACTTAATTTGCGTGACAATATGCAAGTTAAATCAACTACTCAAAGATTTTATCCTTATGATGCTTTAGCTAGTCATGTTGTAGGTTATGTTGGAAAAGCAAATCTAAATGATATGAATGAAAATGAAATTGCAAGATTGACTAGCTATGTAGGGCGTAGTGGTATAGAACGTTCTTATAATGAAATTTTGCAAGGCCAAAAGGGTGAAAAGGTTAGCAAGGTAAATGCATTAAATAAAGAAATAGAAGAACTTTCTTACAAAAAACCTATATCAAGTAATATTACTCTAAGCATTGATCTTGATTTGCAAGAATACTTAGCTAGTATTTTTGAAAATTTAGCAGGTGCGGCTATAATAATGGATGTAAAAAGTGGGGCTATTTTAGCAGCGGGTAGTTTTCCTGAGTATAATCTCAATCCTTTTGTTACAGGTATTAGCCAAGAAGAATGGGATAAACTTTCTAACGATTTAAATCACCCTTTTACTAATAAACTTATTAATGGACTTTATCCTCCAGGTTCTGTTGTGAAAATGGGTACAGCTTTAGCATTTTTAGATAGTGGAAAAGTAAGTGAAAATCACAAATATTTGTGTGATTCTAACTTTGAGCTTGGTGGTAGAAAATTTAGATGTTGGAAGGCTATAGGTCATGGTTATGTAGATATGAATGATGCTATTAGAGAAAGCTGTGATGTGTATTTTTATAAAGGTGCCTTAGAAGTTGGTATTGATACTATTAGTTCTGTTTTTGAAAGGATAGGTTTTGGCACAAAAACAGGAGTTGATTTACCTAATGAATTCATAGGAACAGTTCCCAATAGAATATGGAAAAAAGAAAAATACAACCAACCATGGTATCAAGGTGAAACTTTAAATACAAGCATAGGGCAAGGTGATTTTCTTGCTACTCCTATGCAAGTGGCTAAATTTACAGCTATGATTGCTACAGCGAAAAATATCACACCACATTTTTTACATAGTGTTGATGATAATGTTACTAAGATAAATTTTGACAATAATGAAAGTGTTTTTACGACTTTTGAACTATCAAAACTTCCACTTTTAAGGCGTGCTATGTATGAAGTTGCTAATGAGGATGGTGGAACTACAGCAAGATTTTTAAGAAATTCGCCTATTACTATAGCAGCCAAGACAGGAACAGCACAAGTAGTTGGAATTTCTCAAAGTGAAAAAAAGCGTATTAAAGAAGAGGATTTAGAGTATTTTTTAAGATCTCATGCTTGGATTACTTCTTATGCACCTTATGAAAAACCACAATATGTAGTGGTAGTTTTAATCGAACACGGAAAAAGTGGTAGTAGTACAGGAGGGCCTATACTGGCTAAAATTTATCAAAAACTTATAGATTTGGGTTATATTGATAAAAAATATATCAAGAAAAAGACTAAATAATTAGCATTCCATCGCCATAAGAATAAAAACGATAGTTATTTTCTATGGCTTCATGGTAAAGCCCTAAGGTTTTTTCTCTACCTATAAATGCCGCTACAAGCATAATTAAAGTTGATTTTGGTAAGTGAAAATTAGTAAGTAAATAATCAAGTCTTTGCGGAGTGTTTTGTGGGTGTAAAAACAAATCACAAAAACCTTCTTTTATTTTTTTTCTATGATAATATTCTATACAACGAGTAACAGTGGTACCAACGCCTAGTATTTTCTTAGAAGAATCAATCAAAGCACAAGTTTCATCATCAATATGAAAAAATTCTGAATGCATTTTATGATCACGTATATCTTCACATTCTACACCTTTAAAAGTTCCTGCGCCAACGTGTAGTGTAATAGTATGGATATTATGATTTTTTTTAAGTTTATTGATCATCGCTTCATCAAAGTGTAAGCTCGCAGTAGGTGCAGCAACTGCGCCTTGATTTTTAGCAAAAATACTTTGATAGTTAATGCTATCTTGCGCTTCATCTGCTCTTTTTATATAAGGTGGTAAAGGCACATGGCCTATTTTTTCTAAAATTTCAAAAACTTCATGATGATTAAGCTCTTTTTCATCATTAAAAAATTCTACTTCTCTTGTACCATCATCATGTAATTTTTTGATTTTAGCTTTTAAAGAATTTTCAAAATATAAAATTTGTCCTTCTTTAACCTTACCTCGAATTTGCACTAAAAAATCATTATTTTTTAAAGGATGATTGATAAAAAGTTCTATTTTACTACCACTTTCTTTGTTTCCATAAATTCTTGCTTTGATGACTTTAGTATCATTAAAGATGATTTCACAAGGTGGTAAAATTTTAGCTAAGTCTTTAAAATGTAAATGTGAAATTTGATCTTTACATCTTTCATATACTAAAAGCTTGGCATTTTCTTTGGGTAAAATAGGAAAATTTGCTATAAGTTCATTAGGTAAGTTATAATCATAACTAGAAAGCAAAAGATCTTTATCAATCATTTTCATCATCTTCTTTTTGACTAGGATTAACTTTTTTAGCTATATAAATAGAAATCCCATAAAGTCCACACAAAGGCACAGCCATTAAAAATTGCGATATAACATCAGGTGGTGTCATCATAGCTGAGAAAACAAAAATCACTAAAACAGAAACTCTAAAATGTTTTTTCAAAAAAGTATCATCAACAAGTCCAAGTTTAGCAAAGAAAAAGGTTATTACAGGCATTTCAAAAGCTAAACCAAAAGCAATTACTAATTTAGTAAAAAAGCCTACATATAAACCTATGCTAATTAAAGGCTTAAAATCTTGGGTTTGCACCCCAAAATCAATCAAAAATTTAAAAGCCAAAGGTATAACTATATAATAACAAAACAAAGCACCAAGTGCAAACATAATACTAGCAAAGCTTACAAAAGGCACTACTAATCTTTTTTCATTATCATAAAGTCCGGGTGCTACAAATTTCCAAAACTGCCAAAAAATAACTGGTAAAGAAATCAAAAAAGCTGTAAAAAACGAAACCTTCATCGCAGTAAATAAAGGCTCTTGTAACTCAACGAAGGTCATTTGTCTTGAAATTTCAGGTAAGGCTGCTTCAACAGGCGCTTTTAGTATATCTATGATATAGTTATTAAAACTAAAACATACAAAAAACATCACAACAACACAAGCAACACTTATAAATAATCTTTTTCTAAGTTCTACTAAATGTGGTTTTAATTCTTCAAACATTCTTAGCTTTCCATTTTCTGAGTATTTTTTTCATCTTTTTGAATTTTTTCTTCAAGATTAGAAAGTTCTTGTATATCTTTTTCTAAATCATTAATTTCACTTTTTAATTCTTTGGTATTATTTAAAATATCTTCTTTGAGTTGATCAAATTCTTCAAAACTTAGTTTTTTTCTGATATTTTCATTAGTTTGTGAAAATTCATCTTTGTATTTTTGTGCTTCATCTTTTAATTCTGCTATTTTTAGTTCTTTATTAATACTTGCTTTTGCCTCATCAATATTGCTTTTAATGGCTTTTAAAATTTTTGCAATTTCAACTATAGTTGAAGGTAATTTTTCAGGCCCAAGCACTAAAATAGCTACAACTAAAATAACTAAAATTTCACCAAAACTCATTATTTTATCTTCTTTCGCTTGAATATATGGTTTACATTTTACATAAAAATACTTAAAAATATTATTACTTTTATCATATTAATATATAAAGATATCTTGATATATTAATATATTTTTGTTATATTTGATTAAAAATAAAAAGGAAAAGCATGGAAAAATTAGTTTTTATTTTAAAAGATTTTTTGATTTTATTTATAGAAATATCTGTTTTGTTTATTTTAGTTAGTATGCTTATTGCTTATTTAAATGAGCGCTATGCTAAATTTTTTAATGAGCATTTAAAGAAAGATTCTTTTACAAGCTATATAAAAGCCATACTTTTAGGCTGTTTAACCCCATTTTGTTCATGCTCAAGTATACCGCTTTTAAACGCATTTTTAAAAGCTAAAATTCCACTTGGGGTATGTATAGCTTATTTAATCACCTCGCCTTTAATTAATCCTATTATAGTAGTGATGTTTGTAGTAAGTTTTGGTTTAAAAATATCCTTATTATACGTGGGATTTTTATTTTGCGTGATTTTATTTCTTGCTTTTTGTGTTTCTAAAATAAACACTCGAAAATTTTTTAATGAAGACTTTTTAAAAAATGATTTAGAGCAAAAGTCAAGTTGTTGTTCTAGTAATACTTTTCAAAATTCATGTTGTCAAAAACCCAGTTCTATTTTTGTTAAAAATTCTAAAATCAGCGGTAAAGTTTTGAAATTTAAGGCTAAGACAAAAGACAATAAAATCAAAATGTTATTTATGCAAAGCTTTAAAGAGTATAAAAAAATATTACCTTATATTGTTATAGGTATGGGTATTGGAGCTTTTATACACGGCTTTTTCCCACAAGATTTTTTCCAAAATTATATGAAAGATTATGGAGTATTTGGCATATTTATAGCAGCTTTTATAGGAGTTTTACTTTATATGAATTGTACTGCTATGATACCTGTAGCACTAGCTTTAACTACTAGCGGAATTCCACTTGGTATAATGATGAGTTTTCTAATAGCAGGAGCAGGGTGTTCTTTACCTGAGCTTATTTTGCTTAAAAGAATTTTCAAAACAAGCTTTTTGGTTTTATTTGCAAGTATGATAGTTTTTATAGCAATTAGCTTTGGGCTTTTAATATTTTTTATATAAGGATTTTTATGCAAGAGTTTTTAAAAATAACAAGTGCAATTAATGATGAAAGTAGGATTTTAATCTTAGCTTTTTTACAAAAATACGGAAAACTTTGTGTGTGTGATTTGCAAAGTTCTTTAAATATGAGTCAATCAAGACTTTCAAGGCACTTAAAAATTTTAAAAGAAGCTAGCTTTTTAGAAGTAGATAGACAAGGTGTTTGGGCATATTATGGAGTAAAAGAAAATTTAAATAATTTTTGCAATGATATACTAAAAAATATCAATGGGCTTTCTATAAAGCTTCCCGAGCTAAAAAGAATTTCTTGTGAATGTAAAGCTTAAGCGCTAATATACAAAGCTAGTTCATCGCTTAAAAGGTAATTGGTGTTATAAAAAATTCCATTTTTGTAAACTAATTTTCCTTTTTTGCTAAGAAACATTGCCTTTTCTTTTTCTAAAGGTTCCAGCTTTGTTTCATCTACCCCTATAATGCTTCTAAGTCCTAGAAAAATATGTTCTAAACACAAATCTTTTGAATTTAAATTTTCAACCTCTCTAAAACAAGGATCATTGATATAATCTTTTAAACTTTTCTTAGTATAAAATCTTTGATTTTTTAAAAATCCTACTGCACTTAAACCACAGCCTATATAGTCTTTTCCTTGCCAGTAAGCAAGGTTGTGTTTGCAAATTTGTCCAAAATTACTGATTTCATATTGTTTATAATCAAGGTTTTCAATCGCTTTAATAAAATACTTTGCAAGACGTGGTGCATTTTTTTTAAAGTGAAATTTTTTAGCAAATCTTGTCTTTTCTTCTATAGTTAGATTATAAGCACTTACATGGCTAATATCAAGTAAGGCAAGATTGGAAATTTCATAATCAAGCATTTTTTTATCATCAAGTTTTGTATCATAAATTAAGTCTAAGTTGATATTATCAAATCCTGCTTTTTTAGCATTTTCTATGCTGGTAAAAATACTTTTTTGATCATGAATACGCCCAAGAAATTGTAATTTTTTTTCATGAAAACTTTGCACTCCAAAAGAAATACGATTAAAACCTAAATTTTTTATCTCTTTAAGCCAAGAAAAATTGCTCGAGTTGGGGTTTGCTTCTATGCTGATTTCACTATCTTTGTGTAAATAACTTTGTAAAAAAATAAATATTTTCTCATAAAAACTAACCTCCATTAAACTAGGCGTACCACCACCTACAAAAACAGTCTTTATGGAATTTTTATCAAGCTTGAAAAAATCTAGTTGATATTTTATATCTTGCATTAAGGCATTTAAATAATCTTTTTCAAAGTCCTTTTTTTTAAGCGAGGTAAAAGAACAATAAAAACACTTACTTTCGCAAAATGGTATATGTATATATAAATGCATAAAACTTCTTTAAAATGTGATTATAAATTCGTATTTTTTTGTTAGAATTATATTATTTAAAAGTCAAGGATAAGAAAATCATGGAAAAAGAAAAAAAATATAGGCCAAATGTAGCTGCTATAGTGCTATCATCAGCTTATCCTTTTGAATGTAAAATTTTACTTGCTAAACGTAATGATATGGAAGATATATGGCAATTTCCTCAAGGTGGTATAGATGAGGGGGAGGATGCTAAAAGTGCATTGTTTAGAGAATTAAAAGAAGAAATAGGTACAGATGAGGTTGAAATTTTAGCCGAACATCCTGAATGGATTAGTTATGATTTTCCAGCTAAGGTTGCACAAAAAATGTATCCTTATGATGGTCAAAGTCAAAAATATTTTTTAGTTAGATTGAAAAATAAAGCTGTTGTTAATTTAAATACTAAAAATCCTGAATTTGATGCATATAAGTTTGCTTCATTAGAAGATGTTTATGATATGATTAACCATTTTAAAAAACCTATATATATTAAGGTTTTAAAATATTTTAAAGAAAGGGGGTATATTTAATGCTGATCGTACAAAAATATGGGGGAACAAGCGTAGGAACGCTTGAGCGTATTGATGAAGTTGCTAAAAGAGTAGCAAAAAGTAAAAAAACTTGCGATAAGTTAGTTGTTGTAGTTTCTGCGATGAGTGGAGTGACTAATGAGCTTATCGATTTTGCACACCATTTTAGTAAAAACCCTTCAGGTCGTGAGATGGATATGCTTTTAAGTAGTGGTGAGCGCGTAACTTCATCTTTACTTGCTATTGCATTAAATGAAATGGGTTTAAAAGCCACTGCATTTTCCGGACGCAATGCAGGGATTATTACAGATGATGTTTATACTAAAGCAAGAATTGAACACATTGATACTGCAAATATTAACAAAGCTTTAGATGAAGGATATATCGTAGTAGTTGCTGGCTTTCAAGGTATTGACAAAATGGGTAATGTTACTACTTTAGGTCGTGGTGGAAGTGACTTAAGTGCAGTTGCGTTAGCGGGAGCTTTAAATGCTGATTTATGTGAGATTTATACTGATGTAGATGGAGTATATACTACCGATCCTAGAATTGAACCAAAGGCTAAAAAGCTAGATAAAATTTCTTATGAAGAAATGCTAGAGCTTGCAAGTTTAGGAGCTAAAGTTTTACAAAACCGCTCTGTAGAGCTTGCTAAAAAATTAAATGTGAAATTAGTTACTAGAAGTAGCTTTAATGAAAATGAAGGGACGATTATTACTAAGGAGGAAAATATGGAACAGGCTTTGGTTAGCGGTATAGCACTAGATAAAAACCAAGCAAGGGTTACTTTAAGAAATATTGATGATAAGCCAGGTATTGCTGCTGAAATTTTTGGAACTTTAGCAAATGAAAATATCAATGTGGATATGATTATCCAAAATGTCGGAGTAGATGGAGCTACAAATTTAGGCTTTACAGTGCCTGAAAACGAGCTTGATTTAGCAACTAATGCTATGAAAAAAGTTTTAGGTGCTAATGCTAATATAGAAACAGATAGTGCTGTGGTAAAAGTTTCAGTTGTGGGTGTGGGTATGAAATCACATTCTGGGGTAGCTTCAGCAGCTTTTAAAGCTCTAGCAAATGAAAATATCAACATACAAATGATTTCTACAAGCGAAATTAAAATTTCAGTTATCGTGCATGAAAAATACGGCGAATTGGCTGTAAGAGTATTGCATGAAGTTTATAAACTAGATGTATAAATGAGCAATAGTTTTTTAAAATTTACCCTAGAACAAATCCGAGAAAATGGTACTTATACAAGTTGGTTAGAAGAAAGGCGTCTTGAATGGTCGCCTTTGATTGCTTCTAAGTTAGCTTTGCTTTTGCAAGGTTATACTTTTATTGTGATTACTGATGATCAAAGAGCTTGGTTTGAAGAGTATTTTTTAAGCCAAATTAACGCCAGTTCTACAAGACCTTTGGTGCCTTTTGTGTCTTTAAAAGGAATTTATAATAAAGCTTGTAATACCCAAGAAGATATAGATTTGCTTAATGATCTTTTGAGTATTTCTTTTCCTAACGGTTATGCTTTTTTTTATATAGGAACTAATACAGGGTTTAAATTTAAAATCGCTAATTCCAAAGCAGAAAGTATGCTTTGGCTTTTTGATGAGCAATTGCAAAATAGTTTTTATCTTTCCTCGCGTGATAAAGAATTAGACTATAAACTTATTTCTTTATATAAAGTATTTGAACAAAGCTTAGAGGCTGTACTTTTTTCTAAGGTAGAAATTTGAATCTAAGAAATAAAATCATTATTCATAATGATTTTGAACTAATGCAAGAAAAACTCACAGAAGAATATGGAGCAAAAAATCTTAAATTTTTCATACCTAAAAATCCTGACTTAGAATTAAGACTAAATGACTTAACCTACGATAAAAACGCTCAAGCAACCGCAAAAGCTATTATGAAAGAAAGCTATGTAGCTGAAGCACAAGCTAAAATCATTGTTATACTAGCTAGATCTTTTCGTGAAGAAGCGCAAAATTTTTTACTAAAGCTTTTTGAAGAGCCACCAAAAAATGTATATTTTATCATCGTAGCTCCTTCAAAAAATGTTTTTTTGCCTACTATACTTTCAAGATTTATCGTAGAAAAGCATAAAATTCAAAAAGAAAAAATATCTTTAAATTTGGATCTTAAAAAAATAGATCTTGCTCAAATTGCTTCATTATTAAAACAATATGAAAATATAGACAAGCATGAGTGTTTAGAGCTAATTAGTGCTTTAAGCCATGAGTGCTTTAAACAAGATATAAAATTAAACGATGAAGAAATCGAATTTTTCTACAAAGCTTATGAGTTAGCTAAATTAAATGCAAAGCCAACTATTTTACTAAGTACCATAGCTTTAATTTTACACGAGAGAAAAAATGAAAATCATTAAAATCAATCCTAACACAGACTTTGAACAAATTTCTAAATATATAAAACCACACAAAGCGGGTGAGAAAATTATGAGTGAAAAAACTCAAATTCATTTTTTTCTTATTAAAGAGTTAAGAGCGCCTGCTGCAAATATACTCAAGCAAGATGCACTAAGAGTTGGAGCTGAGCTTGTAACACATAAAGAAGTCATACTAGGTAAAGAACATACTAATGCCTTACTTATGGTAACGCAAGATCAAGCTAAAAAGCTTATAGAAAAAGAAAAATTACAAGATTTTAAGCTTAAAAATTTAGCACTATTTTTAAAGTCTAACTTCACCAAACCAAAATATGCAAAAATTATGGGTGTGATGAATATCAATGAAGATAGTTTTAATGCTCAAAGTAGGGTTAAAGAAAATGAAGTTTTAGAAAAAATAGAACTTATGATTTCTCAAGGGGCTGATTATATAGATATAGGTGCGGTTTCTTCAAGACCTGGTAGTGTGTATTGTGGGAAAGAAGAAGAGTTTAAGCGTTTAAAAAATACCTTAGATTTAATCTATAAAGAAAAACTTTATGAAAAATGTATTTTTAGCTTAGATAGTTTTGATGAGTATTGTTTAGAATATGCTTTAAATAAAGGCTTTAAGCTTATTAATGATATCACCGGTTTTAAAAATGAAAATTTAGCCAAATTAGCTTTAAAATACAAAGCCACTTACACACTCATGCATATACAAAATACCCCACAAAATATGCAAGATAACCCACATTATGAAGATGTGTTAGCCGAGCTTGATGATTTTTTTGCGCAAAAACTAGAAAGATTAAGTGAGCTTGGTTTAGAAGATGTGGTTTTAGATGTTGGTATTGGTTTTGGTAAAAGTCCTTGGCATAATATGATGTTAATCAAACACTTAGAGCATTTTTTACGCTTTGAAAAAGAGCTTTTAATCGGAGCTAGTAGAAAAAGTGTGATAAATGCTTATTTTAATTCAAGTGTTGAGCAAAGACTAGCTGGTACGCTTTATTTGCATTTGGAGGCTTTCAAAAATGGTGCAAGCATTATAAGAGTGCATGATGTATATGAGCATAAACAAATGTTTGAACTTGCAAAAGCTATGGATGAACTTTCTTTGGAGTGAAAAAGTAGATAAAATATCGTATAGTAAATCAAGGAGATAAAGATGAATAAAATGTTGTATTTAAAAAATATAGGAATTATAAAAGAAGCAAATATTAATCTTAATAGCTTATGTATTGTAGCTGGTGAAAATGATAGTGGTAAGAGTACTATAGGTAAAATTTTAATGGCACTTATAAAAACACATAATATAAGTAAAGCATTATCTAAAAAATATAAAAAAAAATGGCACAAAGAAAAAGAATTTGATAAATTATCAAATTTATTATTTGATGGGGATTTAAAAGAAAATGGAGAAATATATTTAAAAGAAAATGATAAAAATCTTTACAATGCAATTATAGGAAAAAATGGCTGTTTGAAATTTGAAAGTGATGATTTTAATTATCTTGATTGCACTTTTATACAAAGTCCTTTGGTTTGGGATTTGTTTGATTTTTTTCGAGATGTGCGTCTTGCGAATGATGGTGCTAAGATTTATGGAGGTGGTTATGAAATTAGCTATCCTTATTTGCTTTGGGATTTATATCAAAAGATAGAACAAAATCCTTTGAAAGAATATGATGATTTTAAAAGTATTAAAGAAGAAATTACTGCAATTATTCAGGGACATTTTTTAAAGAGTAATAAAAAAACTTATAAATTTTATAGAAACAATAATGAAATATCATTAAAAAATGTAGCAATTGGCATTAAACAATTTGGGATTTTGCAAGCTTTAATTAATAACAATCGCATTACATCTAAAGGATTTTTAATCTTCGATGAGCCAGAAAATCATTTGCATCCAACTTGGCAAATTGTTTTTGCTAAATTATTAGTAAGACTTTCGGCAAAGAAAATTCCAATATTAATAAATACTCATAGTCCTTATATTATCGAAGCTATTTATAAGTATAGTTTAAGTTATAAAAATCAAATCAATTTTCATTTAAGCATAGATGGAGTTATTAAACAATATGAAAATAATGAAAAAACTATGGAAATGATTTTTGAAAAACTAAATAAGCCATTTGAAACATTTGATCGATTGGATGAAGAAAATGGCAGATCTTAATATTATTAAAAATAAATATAAGAATTATATGGATAGTTTAAAAAATACAAGTTTTGATAAAGAAAATCATGAATATCTTTGTTATAAAGAAAATGAAGTAATAAATTTTGAAAAATTAAGCGAAGAATTAAATAGAATAAATAAGTTTAAAGGAAAAAAAACAGTAGACGCTTTAATTTTAAATTATCATGATGTGTATTTTATTGAGTTTAAAAATCAAAAGCAAAAAGATATTGATAAATTGGAAATAATACAAAAATTTACAGATAGCTTAAAACTATTTAAAAAACTATGTGAAGAAAATAATATACCTTTAAAAAGATGCACAATTTTCTTATACTGCATAATGAAAGATTCAAAAAAATACATTTATAAGAGGCGACAAATCGGTTTTGAAATAGAACATGCTGTTAAATCAGATGATTATTTAAGTAAGTTCAAGGTAAAGTGTGCGCCCAAAGAATGTTTTTTATTAATATATGAACAAATTTTTAATGAAATTTGTTAAAGGTGTAATGATGACTTATCAAGAGTATTTAGAAAAGGTAAAATTAGCAAAAGAATGGATGAGGGCTTATTATGAAGATGATGAGCCTTTAGCGAGTGATGAAGAATACGATAAACTTATAAGAGAGTTAAAAGCATTTGAAACGCTTCATCAAGAAAAGACTTCTAAAGATTCTCCTACGCAAAATATCGCCCCGACTATACAAAGTGAGTTTCATAAACTTGCACATAGTGCAAAAATGTGGTCTATGGAAGATGTTTTTGATGAAGCTGAACTTAGAGCTTGGGCAAAAAGAGCTAAATGTGAGTTTGATTTTTTCTTAGAGCCTAAGTTTGATGGAGCGAGTTTAAATCTTACTTATGAAAATGGTATTTTAATCAGCGGTGCTACAAGGGGCGATGGAGAAATAGGCGAGGATATTACTTTAAATGTAAAAGAAATATCAAACATACCTCAAAAAATTCCTTATAAAGACAAGATAGAAATTCGTGGCGAAGTGGTAATTTTAAAAGAAGATTTTGAAAAAATCAATGAAAAAAGAGCTAAAGATGGCTTAAGTTTATTTGCAAACCCACGCAACGCAGCAAGTGGCTCTTTAAGACAGCTTGATACAAGCATTACAAAAGAAAGAAATTTAAAATTTTATCCTTGGGGAGTGGGGGAGAATTCTTTAGAATTTAGCAAGCACTCTGAAGTGATGGAGTTTGTAAGAAGTCTTGGCTTTTTAAAAGATGATTTTGTTTTTTGTGTGAAAACTTTAGATGAGGTTTTAGAAAAATATCATGAGCTTTTAGAAAAAAGAGATCAAAAGCCTATGATGATGGATGGTATGGTTGTAAGGGTAGATGATTTAGCTCATTGTAAGCTTTTGGGTTATACTGTGAAATTTCCAAAATTTATGGCTGCATTTAAATTTCCTGCTTTGGAAAAAACTACAACCTTGCTTGGGGTTAATTTACAAGTTGGAAGAAGCGGAGTGATCACTCCTGTGGCAGTGCTAGAACCTGTAAATTTAGATGGAGTTGTAGTAAAGTCTGCAACCTTGCATAATTTTGATGAGATAGCTAGACTTGGAGTGATGATAGGTGATAGTGTAAGTGTGATAAGAAGTGGCGATGTGATACCTAAAATCACTAAAGTTTTTACCCAAAGGCGTGATGGTTTAGAAAGTAAGATTACTAAACCAACTCTTTGTCCTGAGTGTTTTAGTGAGCTTTTAGATGAGGGTGCTTTTTTAAAATGCCAAAACTTAGATTGTAAGGCAAGACTTGTAAATTCCATTATACATTTTGTATCTAAAAAGTGTTTAAATATAGATGGTCTTGGAGAAAATATCGTCGAGCTTTTATTTAAAGAAGGAAAAATCACTAATATAGAAAGCATATTTTTCTTAAAATACAGCGATTTTGAAGACTTGGAAGGCTTTAAGGAGAAAAAAATCAACAATCTTCTAAGCGCCATTGAAAATGCAAAAAAATGCTCTTTATCAAGGTTTATCACTGCTTTGGGTATAGAGCATATTGGAGAAGTGGCAGCTAAAAAGCTAGCACAATCTTTTGGCTTTGAATGGTTTATGCAAAGCTATGAAGCTTATGTGAATTTAGAAGGCTTTGGTGAGCAAATGGCTAAAAGCTTAGAAGAATTTACCCATGTCAATGCAAATCGTATTAAACATTTTTACGAAATTTTACATTTAGAAGATGAGAAAAAAGAGCTTATTATAAATGAAAATATTTCTAATAAAACCTTTGTTATCACAGGTACTTTAAGCAAATCACGCGATCATTTTAAAGAACTAATCGAAAGCTTTGGAGCAAAGGTAAGTTCAAGTGTATCTAAAAAAACTGACTTTGTATTATATGGAAGCGAAGCAGGCTCAAAGCTTGAAAAGGCTCAAAGCTTAGGAGTTAAATGTATTAATGAAGCTGAGTTTAATGCTCTTTTAGGTGGTGCTGATGAGGTTTGATGTTTTTGTAAGTACAAAATTAAACATTTCTCGCAATAAAGCTTGCGAGCTTATAGAAAACAAACAAATTTTACTCAATGGTGAGTTTAAAAAAACCTCTTTTAAAATCACTTGCCAAAATCCTTTAGAAGATGAGAGTTTAAAACTCACGCTTTTAGAAGAGCTTTTTGTAAGCAGAGCTGCTTTTAAGCTCAAGCATTTTTTACAAGAGCATGCATTTGCTATAAAAGATAAAATTTGTTTAGATATAGGCTCATCGACTGGAGGCTTTGTACAAATTTTACATCAAAATAATGCTAAACACATCACAGCTTTAGATGTGGGTTCTAACCAACTTCATGAGAGCTTAAGAAATTTAGAAAATATCCAAATTTGCGAAAATACTGATTTGCGTGAGTTTAAAAGTGAAATTTTATATGATGTTATCACTTGTGATGTGAGTTTTATCTCTTTAACGCATTTGATTTATCATATAGATAAACTTGCTAAAGATCTTATCATCTTACTTTTTAAACCTCAATTTGAAGTAGGTAAAAATGCTAAACGCGATAAAAATGGAGTAGTAAAAGATGCTAAAGCTATTAAAGCTGCCAAAGAAAGTTTTGAAAAAGCTTGTGCAAAGCTTGGCTGGATCTTACAAGTAAGTCAAGAGTCGCACTTAAAAGGAAAAGAAGGTAATGTTGAGTTTTTCTACGCCTATAGAAAAAACTAAGATCACAAATTTAGCCATAGGGCGTTTTGATGGTATGCATTTGGGGCATTTTGAGCTTTTTAAGCATTTAGATGAAAATGGAGCTTTGTTTATCATCACAAAAAAAGAAAAAGAAGCTCTAACGCCTAAGGATTTTAGAGCAAATTTAGTTGATTTTCCTATGATATTTTGTGATTTTTATAAAATCAAAGATTATAAAGGTGAGGATTTTTTAAAGCTTTTAAAGCAAGAATTTCCTAAGCTAGAAAAGATTATCGTAGGTTATGATTTTAAATTTGGTAAAGAAAGAAAATGTAGCGCCAAAGACATACAAAGCCTTTGTGGTATAAACACTATCATTGTAGATGAGTTTAAAATTCAAAACAAAAGTGTTCATACAAGTATGATTAAAACCTTACTTAAAGAAGCTAAAGTTAAAGAAGCTAAAAATTTCCTAGGTAGGTTTTATACCATAAAAGCAAACATTATCAAAGGTCAAGGTATAGGTGCTAAAGAGCTTTTTGCAACTTTAAATTTATACGCAAAAGACTTCTTTTTACCTAAAGATGGCGTATATGCGACTTTGGTAAAAATTGAAAATAAAAGCTATCATAGTGTAAGTTTTATAGGCATAAGATCTACTGATGAAAATTTTGCTCTAGAAACGCATATTTTAGATGAAAATTTTACAAGTACAAAGGCAAAGTTGGTGGAGTTAAGTTTCATTGACTATATAAGAGCTAATGAGAAATTTAACGACTTAGCCTTATTAAAAGCACAAATTAGTAAAGATATCAACAAAGCAAAAGAAATTTTAGGAAAATTAAATGAAAGATGAAATTTTTAAAAAACCTTTAGAAAAACAATTTGAATTTGATAAAAGCGTAGCAAGCGTTTTTGATGATATGGTTTCAAGGTCCGTGCCTTTTTATACGCAAAATTTAAAACTCATAGTCAAACTCATTGATCATTTTGCCCCACAAAATGCAAAAATCTGTGATCTGGGCTGTTCTACGGCTAGTTTATTGCTTGCGCTTTATGAAAAAAGAAAAGATTTTCTTTTAAGCGGGGTTGATGAAGCTAATGCTATGTTAGAGATCGCCAAAAACAAATGTCAAGCCTTTGGAGCTAGGGTGGAATTTTATCAAAAAAATTTAGATGATTTTGATTTTTTTGCAAATGATGTTTTCATCGCCACCTATACTTTGCAGTTTATCCGCCCACCTAAAAGACAAGAATTAGTTGATAAAATCTATCAAAACCTAAATGAAAATGGTATGTTTGTGTTTAGTGAAAAAATTCTCTATGAAGATGTAAAAATAGCTAAAAAAATGATACAAATTTATGAGCAATATAAACTAGAGCAAGGTTATAGCAAGCTAGAAATTTCCACTAAAAGAGAAGCTTTGGAAAATGTCCTCATACCTTATACCCAAAATGAAAATATAACCATGCTTAAAAAAGCAGGATTTTCTAAAGTAGAAAGTGTGTTTAAATGGGTAAATTTTGAAACTTTCATAGCTTTTAAGTGATTAAAATACCATGTTTTAATTAAATCAGATATTTTTTATTCTATTTTAAATATTTTATAAATTTTATTCTAATAATATTGCAAATATTGAAAATTTATTATATAATTGCGCCCGTTTTTTTTGTGTTTATTATTTTTTATTGCTTGATTGTAAAAAAATTATTGTAAAAAAGGACTTTTATGATTAAATGGGCAAAAGAATATAGTGTACACAATAAAACCATCGATGAGCAACATAAAGCTTTATTTGATATAGCCAAAAAAGCTTATCTAATCGCTGAAAATCACGCAAGTATAAGTGAGATTAAAAGTGTTTTGAGCGAGCTTTTTGAGTATGTAAAGACTCATTTTAAAGATGAAGAAGCTTATATGGAAAGTATTGCTTATCCTGATTTAGAACATCATAAAAAAATTCATCAAGAAATTACATCATCATTAGTCACCTTAGTTAAAAATATCAAAACAGTCAATGAATTTAAAGCACAGCTTAATATCATCACAGAAAAATGGCTTTTAGAGCATATATTAAAAGAAGATATGAAATATTATAAATATGAAAAACAAAAACAACTTCAAGCAAAAGAAAGTACATTTGAAGAAGATACTTCGGCTGTAGAATGTACTTTTGAAGAAATTACACCAAAATATATTATTTATGTTTGTGGTTGTTTAAATGAAAAACATAAAATTCCTCATCGCGTGCATTTGCAAATTCTTGATGGTGCAAAATATAATTGTAAAGTTTGTAAAAAAACCATTCGCATTGCATAGGGTTTTTTGTGGAAGCATTCCCTATATGGCATGATAAATATAGTATTGAAAATGCAGATATTGACTTGCAACACCAAACTCTTTTTATTTTAGCAGATAAAACTGCTAAGCTTTTAAATAGGTATATTTACAAGACAGAGATTAAAGAGTTGTTAAGTGATTTTTTTGAATATATGCGAACGCATTTTAAAGATGAAGAAAATTATATGCATTCAATAAATTATCCGTATTTATCAGAGCATAAAGCGATGCATAAAAAAATTATCGAAGATATGAGTGCATTACTTAGCGAGTGTGCTAGCACAAATGATCTTAAGGAAAAACTTTACAAAATAGTTTCAATATGGCTTTTAGAACATATTGTAGAGCATGATATGAGGATTAACAAATTCAAAAAAAGCTTGGAAAAAGAAGACAAAATACAAGAGCAGGAAAAAGATGATAAATTTGAATACATTTGTGGTTGTAAAGATATGATTCATAAGCTTGATTATGGCTTACATGTAAAAATTAAGTATTTAAATATAGCTTACAAGTGTAAAAAATGCTCCAGAGAACTAATTTTTAAACTACAAGATGAAAATTTAGATTGAAAGTATATTTTCAATCTAAAATACCATAAAATAGGTATTTGAGCTAAATAAAATATTTTAGGATATTTTCTATCTTAAATTATTTTTAAGGAAAAATTTATAAATAAAATATTAATATTCCTAGTTCATTATTAAATTGTTAGTAATAAGTGTTA
>NZ_JAKMSC010000024.1:0-18226 GCF_025772425.1 Campylobacter sp. FU_497
AAGCTTAGCCTTTATAATATTTTATCCTTTGGTTTTAATCTTGCATATTTTTTCTTATGGAAATTTATTAGATTTATATTTAATGCATTTTTTTGAGTTTAAAATGCATGCGATTAATCTATCAATACCTTTTGTGTTTTATTGTATTTATTTAATTTTATCTTTAATCGCTATATTTAATAAATACTTAGCTCTTTTTATAATTTCTCTTGGGCTTATTCCCTTTATTTTCTTGATTTAAAAGCAAATAAGCCTTTAATCCCAAAAGATAAATAATCCAAGAAATATAAATCCACAAAAAGAAAAATAATATTACAGAAAAAGAACCATATACATTTAAATAAGTTTTATTATATACAGCATAATACACAAAAATCATCTTAGAAATATACCAAATCACAGAAGCGCCAAAAGAACTAATAAGTAAGGTTTTTAAATCACCTTTTTTGCTTACTGAACTTGAATAAGATACAAAAAATAAAGCCCATATAATCACATAAGGTAAAATCTCAAAAAAATTTAAAGCAATATTAAAATCATCTAAGGTTTTTTGTATAAAACCTGAAATATAAAAACTCACTCCAAGCCCAAGTGGGGTTAAGGTTGCTAAAGTCCAATAAGAACTTATACTGTGCCAAAGACTTTTAGAATCTTCTTCCAAAAGCTTATTAATCACATAATCATAACCTGAAAAAAAAGCCAAAGAAGTCAAAGCCATAGCTAAAAGCCCTATAAGTCCTAAATTTACACTGTTTTTTAAAAAGGTATTGATATATTGTATGATTAATTCTTGTTGAGTTGGGATTAAAAAAGTAAAAATTAAATTTTTAATTCTTTCTTGATATATTTCAAAACTTGGAATTTGGGTAAAAACCCAAAAACACAAAAACAAAAGTGGTATTAAAGACAAGATAGTATAAAAACTCAAAGCCGCAGCATAATTTAAAATTTCTTTATCTCTTAAAGCTAAAAGAATTTTAAATAAGTTTTTAAAACTCATCAAAGTCCCATTTTGAAAGGATTGAGTATATTATTTGGATCAAATGCCTTTTTGATATTTCTCATTAAGTCCATTTCAGCTTCACTAAAAGCAAGCTTCATAAAAGGAGCTTTTGAAATTCCTATGCCATGCTCTCCACTTAAAGTCCCACCTAAAGAGACCGTAAGCTTAAACACCTCTTCCACGGCTTCATAGCCTTTTTTAACTAATTCAGGATTGTTTTTATCGCTTACCATTACATTAGTATGCACATTCCCATCGCCAGTATGACCAAAACAAGGGATTTTAAAACCATATTTTTTAGAAATTTCAGCTATGCCTTTTAAAAGCTCAGGTAGTTTTGAACGTGGCACTGTAATATCTTCATTAAGCTTTAAATTTCCATACATTGCTATGCTTTGAGAACAATTTCTTCTAGCAAACCAAATATCAGCTACTTCTTGCTCATCTTTTGCTATTTTAAACTCTCTTACGCCAGATTCATAAAAACTTTCTTGCAAGATTTTTAAATCTGCTTCCAAAGCCTCTTCTACATTACCATCTACATCAGCGATTAAAATCGCACCCGCATCCATAGGTAAACCTTTTTGGAATTTTTGCTCTAATGCTTGTATGCTTAATTGATCTAAAAATTCCATAGATACAGGGGTTACACCTTTAGCTAAAGTTTTATAAACTGCATTCATCGCTTCATCAATGCTGTTAAAAATCCCCATAGCTGTCTTTTTAAACTTTGGCAAAGCAACTAGTTTTAATGTAATCTCACTAAGTACAGCCAAAGATCCCTCGCTTGCTATTAAAATTCCAGTTAGATTGTAGCCTGCTACATCTTTTATGGTTTTTTTGCCTGCTCTAATAATTTCTCCATTAGGTAAAACTGCTCTTAAGGCCATTACATAATCTTTAGTTATACCATACTTAGCAGCCCTCATACCCCCTGCATTTTCGCTTACATTTCCCCCTAAAGAAGAATACTCCATACTAGCAGGATCAGGTGGATAAAATAAACCATATTCTTTTACTTTTTCTTGCAAAGCCATATTTATCACACCAGGCTGTACCACTGCGACTAAATTTTCAAGATCAATTTCTAAAATTTTATTCATATGTTTTTCAAAGCTTAACACCACTCCACCGTTAACAGCTAAGCTTCCACCGGTAAATCCACTACCTGAGCCCCTAGGAATGACGATGATTTTATTTTCATTGCAATATTTTAGAATTTGACTAATATCATTTTCATCTCTTGGAAAAAGCACCCCATCAGGCAGATAATGCTTTTTAGTAGCATCATAACTATACGCTCTTTTATGGATAGGATCAAAATGCGCATTTTCAACCCCTAAAAGATCTTGAAAGAATTTTTGATGAATTTCTTGCATTATTTTTCTCTAGTTAAGCTAATTAGTTTTTCATAATATACATAATAATTTCCAATAGCCTCATCATTTAAGCTAAAAATATCACTTTTATAACCTGTAATTCTTGAATAAAATGGAATTTGTAAACTTTGAGCTTGCGGTATGGCAAATTCTTCAATCTTACCAAAGTCTTGACAATCAACTATCTCAGCTTTATTTTCTAAAGCTACCACTAAAAGCCCAACAGCATTTTTTGAACAAAAAGATCTAAAATCTGATCTTCTTGGGGTTTGGCGGTATTCTTGTATCATATGAGCACCAAATAAATCAGGGTGTAAAAAATAAATTCCATTTAATTTTTGCGCTATAAAATCATACACACTTTTATCAGGAGCTATAATCAAAGCTCTATCGTATAAATAATTTAAAACTATTTTATCACCTACTTGCGGCAATACATTTGGCAAAGGCATAGCATCTTGAGCTAACATATCAAAAACTTTAAATTGTAATTTAACTAAGCCATTTTCACGTCCTATCACACTAGCTCTTGCAATGATAGATTTTTGTGTATCAATTTCATGTACAACTATACCACTTGAGTGCAATAAAATTCTAGGATCATCTTTTATATAACCATAAATATCATCTACTTTTTCAAGTTTTGTTTGTATTAAATCAAAATTTTTAGCTTGCAAAAATGCTAAAAAACAGCAAAGTATTAAGATAATTCTTGACAATTTATACTCCTTAAAAAGTGTAAAAAATAAATTATATTGTTTTTTCCTTACAAAATTGTAAGAAAAATTAAGTAAAATACAAATTTATGTTTAAATTTTAGAAGGCTTTAGATTATCATGAAAAAAATTTTCATATCTTTACTTATATCCATAAAACTTTTTGCTATTTCAAGTGTTGAAGAACTTTCTTGGGAAAATGGCAAAACCTTGCTTGATTTTTTACAAGATCATTCTATACCACTTAATTTATATTATAATCTTGACACCGAAGATAAAGAACTAAGCGCAGAAATCACAAGTGGTGTTAAATACCAAATGCTAAAAGATGAGCAAGGCGAGCTTGAGCAAGTTTTAATTCCAATCAGTGATGATTTACAAATTCATATTTACAAAAATAATGAAAACAAATTCGTATTAAGTTTTACTCCAATTTCTTACACTAAAGAAAAAAGAACCATTCGCGTAGCTATTAACAACTCAGCTTATCAAGATGTCTATGATGAAAGTGGTAGCGTAACCTTAGCAAGAGCCATGGTAAGAGCTTTTAAAAATAGTGTTAATTTTAAAAATGTCAGAAAAGGTGATAGTGTAGTATTAATTTATGAGCAAAAAAGAAGACTAGGAAGACTTTTTGGCGATATTAATATCCAAGCAGCTTTAGCTAACATTAGAGGTAAAGAATATTCTGTCTTTTTATATAAAGATTCTTATTACAATGCTCAAGGAAAAGAGCTTGAAAATTTCTTTTTAACCAAACCTGTCAAATATACAAGGATTTCAGATCGTTTTACTAGAGCAAGATACCATCCTATATTAAAACGCTATAGAGCACACCTAGGTATTGACTATGCAGCTCCAACGGGTACTCCAGTTAAAAGTGCAGGAGATGGAACGATTAGCTTTGTTGGGACAAAAGGTGGTTATGGTAAGGTTGTACAAGTAAAACACATGTCAGGCTATATGACTTTATATGCTCATCTTAGTCGCTTTGCAAAAATCAAACGCGGACAAAAAGTTAAGCAAGGACAAGTGATTGCTTATGTAGGCTCTACTGGTATGAGTACTGGACCACATTTGCATTTTGGACTTTATCTAAATAATAAAGCAATTAATCCTGAAACTATAGTTAAAATTCCAAAATCAAGCTTAAGTGGAAAAAACAAAGAAGAATTTTTAAAAATGGCAAAAGAGTATGAAAACCGCTTGCAAAGCATTGATGAAAATTATAAAAATCCACCAAAAGAACAAAATATAGAAAATTCTATGGAGCTTTGAGATGATGAATGATTTTTTAGAAGCACAAGAACTTTTAAAAAATACTTTCAAAGATCAAAGTACCTATGAAATCAATGAAGCCTTAAAAACTATTAAAAGGCATGATGAAGAGCTTTATTTAAAAACTCTTAAATCTTTTGATACTTACACACTTGCAAATGTAGCTACTATAACGCCTGAACATATCTTAGAAGATATTTTAGAAAACTTAAGCATTATAAAGATTGCAAAAGCAGTAGAAGAGCTTGAAAGTGATGATGCAACAGACTTAATTAAGCGTTTTGAAGAGCTAAATCCACAAAAAACTTTAGCCATTTTAAACCGCTTAAGCTCCGAAGATAAAGAAGAAATTTTACGCCTTAAAAATTATGATGAAAATACCGCTGGTGCTTATATGCAAACAGAAATTTTCACAGCCTCTATTAATGAAAGTATAGAAAAGGCCATTAAAAGATATAGAATTTTAAAACACTCAGGACAAGTGGATCAAATTTTTCAAGTTTATATCATAGATAATCAAGGAAAGCTTTGCAATGCTATCAACCTAAGCGATCTCTTACTTTGGGATTTTAAACTAAGTTTTGCAGATATTATTAAAAACAACAATGAAAAATATAAATGTTATAGCATTAAAGATCATGAAGATATACAAAAGGCTATTGATATAGTAGAAGATTATGATTTAAGTGTTTTGGCTGTTATAAATGATGATGGAGTGCTTTTGGGTAGAATTACTTATGATGATATTCATGATTTAATCCAAGAAAATGCAACAGAGCAAATTTATAATTTAGCCGGAGTTGATGCAGATGTTGAAGAAGAAAGTGCTTTTAAAGCAGCTAAAGCAAGAGCTTTTTGGCTCATGATTAATCTTACCACTTCATTAATCTCAGCTAATATCATCAGTCTTTTTTCAGGTGAAATAGAACAACTTGTAGCTCTAGCAGTACTTATGCCTATTGTAGCTTCCATGGGAGGTAACACAGGCTCACAAGCCTTAGCGGTAACAGTTAGAAAACTCTCACTCAATGAAGTAGAATTTAAAGATGCTAAAAAAGTTATATTAAGAGAGAGTGGAATTTCTTTATTAAATGGGCTTATATTTGCTAGCGTTATGAGTATTATAGCTTTTATATGGTTTAAAACAGCCCTTTTAGGACTTGTTATAGCCTTATCAATGCTAATTAATCTAGCCTTAGCCGGTTTTGTAGGCTCTTTTGTGCCATTAACTTTGAAAAAATTTAAAATTGATCCTGCGGTAGGTTCAAGTGTTGTGATTACTGCAATTACTGATGGTTTGGGTTTTTTCAGCTTTTTACTTTTAGCTAAGATGATTTTATTATAAAAAGGAAAATTGTGTCAAGCATTATATATAAAAAACAAAACATAAAACTCACAGGAAATCAACTACAAATTGGCGATAATGCTCCAAAAGTGACTTTAAAAACTAAAAATCTTGCCTCAGTAGAAATAGCACCACCTGGAAAAACTCAAATTTTACTAACTTTTCCTAGCTTAGACACTCAAGTATGTTCCAAACAAGCTAAAGAAACTAACAAAAGATTGGCATCTATAAAAAACATTGAAGTGATTGTTATTAGCATGGACTTACCTTTTGCTATGGATCGTTTTTGTGCTACTGAAGGGGTTGATGATATTATTGTAGCAAGCGATTTTGCTTTTAAAGATTTTGGCGCTAATTATGGAGTTTTAATAGGCGATAGTATATTTGCAGGATTACTAGCAAGAGCAGCCTTTGTGGTCAAAGATGGAAAAATAGTATACAAACAGCTCGTAAAAGAGCTGATGGGAAAAATCGATTTTAAAGATTTAGAGCTTTTTATGCATAAAAATTATGGTTACCCTTTGAATTAACCTTCAAAGTTTGTAACCACAAAATCTTCTTTTGGAGCTTCAATAAAGCATGATTTTTCTTTTAAAAAAAGCAAATCCACATGCCCTACAGGGCCATTTCTATTTTTACCTATAATAAGCTCAGCCTTTTCTTGCACAGGATTTGGCATAAATTTTCTCTCATAAGTTTTGCCTTCATTTTTAGCTTTATTTTCTCTTTCTTTTTCTTCTTGTTCTCTATAAACCTCATCTCTATATACAAATAAAATCGTATCTGCATCTTGTTCTATAGCACCACTTTCTCTTAAATCACTGAGCATAGGACGCTTATTTGCTCTACTTTCTAATGAACGATTAAGCTGTGAGAGTGCCACTACTGGCATATTTAATTCTCTTGCTAAAAGCTTTAAGCCTCTTGAAATTTCACTCACTTGTAAATGCCTATCATTAAAAGCTGAATTGCTCATCATAAGACCGATATAATCAACTACGCAAAGCTCAATACTCTCATCTTGAGCTTTAATTTTGCGTAAAATCGAACGAATATCAGCTATACTAGCATAACCACTATCATAAATATAAAGATTTTTTTGCGCATATTCATTACAAGCATCACCCACTCTACTCCACTCATCATCGTTTAAATCTGCGATTAGAATTTTTTGCAAAGGAATGGAAGTTTTTGCACTGATTAATCTTTGCATGATTTGCGTAGCAGGCATTTCTAGTGAAAACATTACAACACCTTTATTTTGCCTTAATGTTTTTTCTATAAAATTAAGACAAATTGTAGTTTTTCCCATACCAGGACGTGCAGCAATGATTACAAGATCGCCAGGTTTAAAGCCTTTTGTCATTTTATTAAGCTCACTAAAGCCTGTATCAAGTCCTAAAATGTCTTTATTTTCTGCTTCTTTTTGCTTTTTAAACTCATCCATAAGCTCAGACATAACCATAGTCATATCTTTAATACTATTACTATTTACACGGTTTGTAAGATTAAAAATCTCTTTGCCTATTTCATCTGAAATTTGAGAAATGCTTTTATCTTCATTAACCCTTGTAGGTATAGTATAAGCAAAATTTAAAAGTTGGCGTCTAATGGACTTTTCTCTTAATTCATAAGCGTATTTGCTCACATCTGCTATGGAAGTAGTAGCTAAAACTTCAGCTAAAATTTGCTCATCTACTTTTTTATGTTTTCTTATAAAACTTGCACTTATAGGCTCACCTGCATTCACACAAGCTAAAATAGCTTTATAAATATCTTGATGAGCTTTGAGCGAAAAATCATTAATTTCAATATCCGAAGAAACACTAAAAAAAGAATCTTCACTATATATACAAGAACTTAAAATCGCCCTTTCAAGATCTAAATCAAAATGCTCATTATTTTGACTCATACACACCCCTAATTATAAATTTGCAAATAAATCAGTTGACAAATATCGCTCGGCTGTATCATTTAACATAGTCAAGACTTTTTTATCAGGGTTTTCTAAAGCAATTTTTCTAGCCATATATACATTTGCCCCACTTGAAATTCCTGCCATTATGCCATTTTTACCAAGCTCTAAGGCTGTATTTATAGCATCTTCATTACTTACACAAACTACCTCATCTATGATTTTTTGATTTAAAATTTTAGGGATAAAATTTGCACCTATACCTTGAATTTTATGACTTGCAGCGGTATTTTGACTCAAAAGTGGCGAAGATGCGGGTTCTAAGGCTATGATTTTGATATTAGGATTGTGTTCTTTTAAAATTTCTCCTACCCCGCTAATAGTCCCACCTGTACCAAAACCTGCTAAAAAAATATCAAGATCGGGTAAAGCTTTTAAAATTTCTAAAGCAGTATTTTTTCTATGTGCGTTTTTGTTGTTGATATTTTCAAATTGACTTACCATAAACGAATTTGGAATTTCACTCAAAAGCTCATTAGCTCTATCAAGCGCTCCTTGCATGCCTTTACTTGCTTGAGTAAGCTCTAGCTTTGCACCAAAAAAACTCATCATTTTTCTACGCTCAACACTCATAGTCTCAGGCATAGCTATGATAAGTTTAAGCTTTAAGCTTGCACAAATCATTGCTAAAGCTATGCCGGTATTTCCACTTGTAGCTTCTATAATGGTTGTTTCTTGATTAATCTTACCTTCATTTAAAGCTTGTTTTATCATCTCCACAGCCGCTCTATCTTTTATAGAATGACTTGGATTAAAATACTCACATTTAGCATAAAGATTTGGAGCAAATTCTTTTAAAGAAATAATCGGGGTATTACCTATACAATCTAAGATATTATTATAAACTGACATTGTTTTCCTTACTAATTTTTTAAAAACAATATCAAAAGAAAATTAATACTTAACTACGAAGAAAAACGCAAAAGTTTTTTAACTTTTGCGCAAAGAATTATTTTTTAGCTTTTTTAGCAGTTTTAGCAGCAGCAACTGCGTCTTTAAGGTTTTTACCTACTTTAAATTTAGCAACTTTAGTAGCAGGTACTTTGATAGTAGCACCAGTGCTTGGTACTCTAGCTTCTCTAGCAGCTCTTTCAGCTACAGAAAATGTACCAAAACCGATAAAGCTAATGCTATCACCTTTAGCTAATACATCAGTAATAGTAGCGATTACTGCATCAGTAGCTGCAGTTGCATCTTTTTTAGTTAGCCCAGCAGTTTGAGCAACTTGAGAAATAAAATCTGCTTTAGTCATAAAAAGCTCCTTGATTAAAAATGATTGTTAAGTTTAACACATTTATCAAGCTTTTGCAAGAGGTTTTCATGCAAAAAAGCTTTTCTTAGCACTATTTATCTAAAATACCACTTGCTTTTATTTGCTCAATTAAAGGATTTAAATCATAATTTTTGATTTTTTCTTCCATGATTTTAAAATACTCATCCATATTTTCAGGCGTTAAAATATTTGTTTGGTTTTTAATAGCATCAAGTTGCATTGAATTCATATCTATATTATAGTGGTTTAAGTCTTTATAATTTGCAATATCATCTGCATAATCTAAATCATCAAATCCGTATATTTTAATATTTTCAAGTGTTTTTGACTTTAAAATAATATATTTTATCAAATCTAACCATTGTTGGTAATATTGAAAATCAACTTGTGCCATCTTGTGATAAACTCTAGAATAAGTTGGTAAGATTAAAGAAAACTGAATATTTGGATACATTTTAGCGTAGTTAAATATATAAATATCAATATGATTTTTTAAAACATTAAGATCTTTACTCGAATAATCATGTATGTAATTTCCATTATATAATTGCATAATTTTTTTAATATCCTCTCTAACACCCTCTTCTATATTTTTAACCCAATTTTCAATCCCTCCAAATTGTTTTTGCGCAATCGGACTTTTAATCCATTTTGGTAAATTTTCTAACTCAGTATCACCTCCAACACATTTTTTACTACTAGAAAATTTCAATGCACAAAAAATAAATTTTTTATTAAGATAAATTTTTAAATCATTATAGGTGTTTTGATCATATAAATAGCTAAAATTAGAAAAATTTTGAAATTTTACATCCATAATTGCAAATTCATCTAAAGATATTACTAAATGCTTAATAGTATGTTTTTGCAATATATAATCTAAAATAATCTTTCTTTGTTCAAAAGTGCTTCCACCTATTGATAAATTAATAAATTGCCCTCCAAGTTTAGAAGTTGCTTCAAAAGATGAAGTATTTTGAAGCATTGAAGTTCCAAAAATTATAGAATCAAATTTATTGTGATCAATTATACCTTTGGAGCTAATAGTTAAATCATTGTAATATGTTTTTTTTCTAAACCAAGGTTCATGATAAAGTTGCAATGGATCATACACATAAAGTAAAACTCCTAAAAACAATATAAAAGGCAAAGGTATTAATAAAGAATAAATTACAAATTTTTTATACGATTTAAACATTTTTATCCTTAGAAATTAAAATAAATAAATTCAGTATAAGGAACTACTCCTAAAGTTATCAAAGCTATATATAAAAAAAGCATGACTAATAAAGAATTTATATAACTAGCTTTAAAATTTTCAAGTTTTTCAATACTATTTTTAAACCCAATACATAAAATCATACAAATGATAATATAAATTAAAGTTTCATTACTACCACTAATTTGCGCTAAAGATTCTTTCATTCTATGCCATTTTATTGGTAAATCTACCCAAGTTAAACCAAACATAGCTTTTAAAAGATTTATAGCACCTTGAAGATTTTCGCTTCTAAAAAATATCCACGCAAGATTAATAAAATTAAAAGTTACAAACCATGCAAATATTTTATAAACAATATTTTCTTTAAATTTGGCATTTGGGGTTATAAAAGTATATATTCTATGAAGTACCATAGCTAGTCCATGCAACACTCCCCATATCACAAAACCCCATCCAGCTCCATGCCATACTCCACTTACAAAAGCCACTATAAAAAGATTTCTTAAATTTATAATCTTAGAAACCCTATTACCACCCAAAGGTATATATAAATAATCTTTTAAAAATTTACCTAATGTTATATGCCATCTTCTCCAAAAATCACTTATATTTAATGCTTTATAAGGAGAGTTAAAATTAATAGGAAGTTTTATACTAAAAAATAAAGCTATACCTATAGCCATATCACAATAGCCACTAAAATCAAAATAAAGCTGAAAAGTATAAGATAAAGAAGTTGCCCAAGCTTCAAAAATATTTAAAGTACCTCCATTTTCAACTATCTTAAACCCTGCATTAGCCCAAAGCGCAAAAGAATCAGCAATATATACTTTCTTAAATAAACCCATAGAAAATATAAATAATCCTTTAGCTATATTTTCCCAATTAATAAGAATAGAATTATTCCAAAGCATACTCTTAAATTGAGGCATCATTTCTTTATGATGTACTATTGGACCTGCTATAAGTTGAGGAAAAAATGTTATAAACAAAGCATAATCTAAAATATTTATTTTATATGTATTTTCACTTTTTAAACTTTCTATATTTGTTCTTTTATAACAATCTACTAAAAAAGCAATTTGTTGAAAAGTAAAAAAAGATATAGCTAAAGGTAGTAATATATGCGGCAAAGGAATATTAAAATCTAGTTGGACTATTTGAAAAAATACATTAAAATTTTCTAAAAGAAAATCAGTGTATTTAAAAAAAGCAAGTAAAGCTAAATTAAAAAACACACCACTATAAAATAATAGCTTTATCCTCCCCCTGTTAAGTAAAATTAAATTTGCAAGATAAAAATTCACACCCATAGAAAGCAATAAAATCAAAACATATTCAATCTTCCAAAAGGCATAAAAAAATAAACTTGCTAAGACTAAAAATAATTTTGCGCTTTGAATATGATTAAATTTTTTAAGCATATAAAATATAATTAAAACTATAGGTAAAAATATAAATATAAATTCATAAGAACTAAAAACCATTTATACTCCTGAAAAATTTTTTGCTAAATTTATTACCACATCAGGCTTTAAATCTTTCATACATTTATGATGTTTTAAAGGGCAGACCTTTTGCATACAAGGCATACAAGCTAAATTTAAATGTGCTATTTTAGCATTTTCTTGCCAAGGCGAGGTTTGACTAAATTTAGTAGAGCCAAAAACAGCCACCGTTTTCACCCCATAAGCTGCACCTATATGCATAGGACCACTATCGTTTGTGATGAGTAAATCAAGCATAGAAATATTTTTACATAAAGTATAAATGCTAGTTTTACCACAAAGATTTTTTACCCTTATGCCTTCTTTTAAAAGATAATGCTCAATTTCATCACAAATTTCTCTCTCACTTTCTACTCCAAAGATTAAAATTTGATGCGTGGAGCTAAATTCTTTTGCTACCCTTGCAAAATAGCTCGCTTCCCATCTTTTCGCACTTCCAAAATGCGCACCCGGGTTTATACCTAAAATTTTTTGAGTTGATTTTGCTTTTATAGGAAGCTTTAAAGCATTTGAAGTAGCTTTAAAATTTAAGGCTTTTTCTATGAAATTTAAGTATTTTAAGACTTGGTGTTCTTCTTTTAGAATATTTTTATCAAAATAAAATCTTTTTTTTGCTTTGATTAGATTTAAAATAATCTTGCTTGAAAATGCTGAGCGAAACGAAAAAGCTAGATCAAATTTACCAAGGTTTTTTCTAGCTTTTAAAATTTGTTTATATCTTTGCTTTTTATTTTCTACTAAAATTTGAGCATTTTCAAAATGTTTAAAAAGCTCTGTGCCCACAAAAGAACCATAAAAAGTAAATTTAGCTTGGGGGTATTTTTCTTTTATAACATAAATAGCCGCACTAGCCATTACTGCATCGCCAAGCCAAGTAGGAAGGTTGATAAAAATATTCATGATTTTCCTTAAAAATAAAAGCTATAATTATATCAAAAATTAAAGAGCTAAAATGAGTCAAATTTCCATCATACTGCCAACCTATAATGTAGAAAAATATATTGCTAGAGCATTAGAAACTTGTATAAATCAAACTTTTAAAGATATAGAAATCATTGTGGTAGATGATTGTGGAGATGATAAAAGTATAGATATAGCTAAAGAATATGCTAGCAAAGATAATAGAATAAAAATCATATACAATGAAGAGAATTTAGGAACCTTTGTTAGTAGAAATATAGGTGTATTAAATTCAAGTTCACCCTATATAATGTTTTTAGATCCTGATGATTATTTAGAGCTTAATGCTTGCGAGCTTGGGCTTGAAAAAATTAAAAATGTAGATATGGTAGTGTTTGATGCGTATGTACATAGGGTAAAATTTAAGAAATTTTATAGATTTAAACAAGATGAGCTTTTTAATAAAGATGATTTTTTAAATTTCTTACTCAATCAAAAGCATTTTTGTTGGAGTGTTTGGGCAAAAGTATATAGGAAAAATTTGATTTTAAAATGTTTTGAATATATTGATTTCAAAGAAAGGCTTTGCTATGGAGAGGATGTGCTTTTTAATTATATAAATTTTATGTTGAGTGAAAGTTTTTTTTATATCAAAAGAATGTATATACCGCTATGAATTTAACGAAAATGGTAGATATGAAAACAAAAATAAAGAAATTTTATGGCAAAATTACGAGCATAAAAAACAAAGTTTAAAATGCATTAAAAAATTAGCTAGTGTTTTTTCACATAAACATTTTAATGAAAAAATATTAGAAATCTTAGAGAAAGAAATTTTAGGGTTAGAGGGTAGAATAAATGACAAATATCCTTCTTTGCGGTGGTAGCGGTACAAGACTTTGGCCACTTAGTAGAACACTAATGCCAAAACAATTTTTGAAATTATTTGATGATAAATCTTTATTTGAGTTAGCTTTGCAAAGAAATTCCAAATTTTGCTCTAATACTTTAATAGTATGCAACGAAGAACAGTATTTCCTAGCTCTTGATCAAATTTCAAACACAAGTAAAACTAGATTTATTTTAGAACCACTAGCAAAAAATACCGCAGCAGCTATTACTTTAGCTTGCTTATCTTTATCTAAAGAAGAAATAGTTTTAATTACACCAAGTGATCATCTAATCAAAAACGAAAAAGTATATCAAGAAGCAATAGCTAAAGCTATAGAATTTGCAAATAATAATTATCTTGTCACTTTTGGTATAAAACCCGATAATCCGCATACTGGATATGGCTATATTAAATCCAAAAATACTTATGATGTTGAAGCTTTTATAGAAAAACCAAATTTTAAAAAAGCTAAAGAATTTTTAGAAGGTGGAAGTTATTTATGGAATTCTGGTATGTTTATGTTTAAAGTTAGTTTTTTCTTAGAGCAAATGCAAGCTTATTCAAAAGAAATATATGATTTTTGTTTAAAAGCGCATAAAAATGCTTTAATACAAAATGATTTTATCAAAATCAAATCAGCAGACATGGAGAAAATTCCAGAACTAAGCATAGATTATGCCTTGATGGAAAAATCAAACAAAGTAAAAGTGATACCTAGTGACATTTCTTGGAGTGATGTAGGAAGCTTTGAAAGCCTAGCTAAAGAGTTTAATAATGGTAATAATTATTCTAATGTTAATACCAAATTTTTAGATTCTAATAATATCTTTTGCTATGCAAGCGATCAAAAGAAATTTATAGCCACAATTGATCTTGATGATATATTTATCATAGATACTCAAGATGCACTTTTAATTAGTAAAAAATCGTCTTCTCAAAAAGTAAAGCAAATTTATGAAGCTATTCAAGAAAATGAAAATCTAAGTAAAAATCATCTTTGCACGCATAGACCTTGGGGGAGTTTTACTATACTTGAAGATGAAAAAGGATATAAAATCAAACGTATAGAAGTTAAACCTGGTAAAAGACTTTCTTTGCAAAAACATTTTCATAGAAACGAACACTGGATAGTTCTAAGTGGCACAGCAAGCGTAGAAATAGATGGAATGGAAAATTTAGTAAGACCTAATGAATCAATCTATATAAAAATGGGGCAAAAACATCGTTTAAGTAATTATGGCAAAATTCCTGTTGTAATTATAGAAGCTCAAGTGGGTGAATATACAGGTGAAGATGATATAGTAAGATTAGAAGATGATTATAAAAGGATATAAATGAAAAAAGTGGCATTAATAACTGGAGTTACTGGACAAGATGGTGCTTATTTGTCTGAATTTTTACTCAATAAAGGCTATGAAGTACATGGTATAAAAAGAAGATCTTCTTTATTTAATACAGATAGAATAGATCATTTATTTGAAGGTCATCATGGAAAAAATAATGATTTTTATTTACACTATGGTGATATGACTGATTCTATGAATTTAACTAGAATAATAGCCGAGATTAAACCTGATGAGATTTATAATCTTGCCGCTATGAGTCATGTGCATGTTAGCTTTGAGACACCTGAATACACAGCAAATGCTGATGGTATAGGTACGCTTAGAATACTTGATGCGGTGAGATTTTTAAATCTAACTCAAAAAACTAAAATTTATCAAGCCTCTACTTCAGAGCTTTTTGGAAAAGTGCAAGAAACCCCACAAAGTGAAAAAACTCCATTTTATCCAAGAAGTCCTTATGCGGTAGCAAAAATGTATGCATATTGGATTACGGTAAATTACAGAGAAGCTTACGATATGTTTGCATGTAATGGAATTTTATTTAATCATGAAAGTCCCGTTAGAGGAGAAACATTTGTAACTAGAAAAATCACCCGCGCGGCTGCAAAAATAGCTTTAAATTTAGATGATATAGTTTATCTTGGTAATTTAGATGCTAAAAGAGATTGGGGTCATGCAAAAGATTATGTAAAAATGATGTGGATGATACTTCAGCATGAAAAAGCTGATGATTGGGTTATAGCTACTGGAAAAACTACTACAGTGAGAGACTTTGTGAAGCTTGCCTTTGAATACTGTGGGATAAAATTAAATTTTAAAGGAAGCGGAGTGGATGAAGAAGGTTTTATAGAAGATTTTGATCAGCAAAGAGCTAAAGAGCTTTCTTTAAATTTTAATCATCTTCAAAAAGGTCAAGTAGTAGTAAAAGTAAATCCTAGATATTTTAGACCTACTGAAGTTGATTTGCTTTTGGGCGATCCTTCTAAAGCCGAAAAAGAACTAGGCTGGAATAGAGAATATAATCTTAAAAATTTAGTTGATGATATGATGGAAAGTGATTTAAAACTTATGAATAAAGATGTCTATCTTAAGCAAGGTGGATATAAAATAATGAGGTATTATGAATAATGAAATCGGAAAAATAAGGAGATAGTATGATAAATTGGATAAGTAAAAAATATCAAAGATTATTAAAAAGTATTATAAAAAAGAAAAACTTCCTTCTTTTTTATAAATTATATAAAAAAAGAGGATATTTTGGCTATAGTCTTAGTCAATACAACCAAGATTTATTTGTCAGAGCATATTACGCTAACAAGAAACCAAAAAAATCTTATTTTTTTATTGACATTGGTTCAAATGATGGTTATACTCTAAGCAATACCTATGCACTAGAACATGATAATATACAAAATTGGAGAGGAATACTAATAGAGGCAGATGAAAAAGTCTTTAAAAAAAGTATTGAATATAGACCCAATACAGATAAATACAATGTAGCTCTTTGCAATACTGATGGTGAGGTTCAATTTATGGCTATTAGGGGGGGGGCACAAATGCTTAGTGGAATTGTAGATGAATATTGCAAAGAACACCTTGAGAGAATCCACCGAGAAATCAAGCAAGATGGAGGATCTTACGAAATTATAAAAATTCAGGGAGCTAAATTTGAAACCATAATGAAGAATTACCCTCAAATTCAAGAAATTGATTATATGTCCATTGATGTTGAAGGTGGAGAGATGAAAATACTAGAAAGTATTGATTTTCAAAAATATAAAATTAACCTAATAGGTATAGAGGATAATTATCCGCAAACTTCTGGAATTAAGCAGTTTTTAACAAAAAAAGGATACAAAAAGATAGCTTCTATGGGTTGCGATACTTTTTTTGAAAGAATAAAATGAATAAAACATCCAAAATTTTCATAGCAGGTCATAAAGGTTTAGTTGGTTCAGCTATATTAAAAAATTTACAAGATAAAGGTTATAATAATTTAATTTATAAAGACAGAAAAGAACTTGATTTATTAAATCAACAAGCAGTAAAAAATTTTTTTGAAAAAGAAAACATAGAATATGTTTTCTTAGCAGCTGCAAAAGTAGGAGGTATATTAGCTAACAATACCTATAGAGCTGATTTTATTTATGAAAACCTTCAAATTCAAAACAATATCATTCATTATTCTTATCTAAATAAAGTAAAAAAATTACTATTTTTAGGTTCTACTTGTATTTATCCAAAAAATGCACCTCAACCTATGGATGAAGAAGTGCTTTTAACTAGCGAATTAGAATACACCAATGAACCTTATGCTATAGCTAAAATAGCTGGTATGAAAATGTGCGAAAGTTACAATTTGCAATACAACACCAATTTTATCAGTGTAATGCCTACAAATTTATATGGCAAAAATGACAATTTTAACCTTGAAACATCCCATGTTTTACCTGCATTACTTAGAAAAATATATCTAGCTAGACTTTTAAGCGAAGATAATATGCAAGAAGTTTTAAAAGACTTAAAGATACAAGATATCAATCAAGCTAAAAATTATTTAGAAAATTTTGGAATTTATAAAGATAAAGTTGAAATTTGGGGTAGTGGTCAAGCAAGAAGAGAATTTTTATATAATGAAGATATGGCCGATGCGTGTGTATTTATCATGGAAAATATAAATTTTAAAGATCTTATAAGCGATAAAAAAGAGATTAAAAATACCCATATAAACATAGGCACAGGAATAGATATAAGCATAAAAGAGCTTGCGTATCTTATAAAAGATATCGTAGGTTTTAAAGGGGAATTGTATTTTAATACTCAAAAACCTGATGGAACTATGATAAAACTAACCAATCCTAGCAAACTTCATAAACTAGGATGGAGACATAAAGTCTCTTTAGAAGAAGGGATTAAAAGCATGTTGGAGTGGTATAGGAAATGACAGCTTATGTACATATAGGAACACATAAAACAGGGACAACAAGCATTCAATTGTTTTTAAAAGAAAATATAGATTTATTGCAAAAGCAAGGAATTTATTGTCCGCAAAGTACAACTATGTGGAATAGAATTCAACATAGAATGTTAAAACCTATTTTAGAAGAATGTTTTAACAATAGAATTGATAGAAATTCTAATGAATTAATTTGCCACATCAAGACAGAACACTATCGACATGAAATTGATAATCTAAAAAATGAGATTAATTTAAATAAAAATAAAAAATTCTTATTTTCAGATGAAGGATTTTCTTGGTGGTTTGCTGATAAAGAAAAAGTCAAGCTTATTAAATTTTTTTTTAATGAACTCGGTTTTAAAAATATTGTAATCATTTTATATCTAAGAGAATTTCAAGATTTTTTCAATTCGCTTACTTCTGAAGATAT
>NZ_JAKMSC010000025.1:0-17448 GCF_025772425.1 Campylobacter sp. FU_497
GTAATGAGTATTACCAATATATTCTTAACAATTAAGAAATGTTAATACTATATTTATAAATTTAAGCTTAATTATAAAAAATAATAAAATATTAGTATGATAAGAATATATTACAAAAGTTTGAATGTACTGGGATATCGTAGGCTTGAAGCATCTAAACACTCAAATTTAATTTTTTCCTTTTCTTAACATTCTGATTAAAAATCTTACAGGATGAGTAGCATGTAAAAAATCTTTTTCTATTTTTGGCTCATCAAAAATTAATGCACTAAGCATTCTAGCTCCAATAATAGCACTAGCAAAAGCTCTAGACCCATGAGCAATAGAAAAATACAAAGGAATGAAATCATTTGGCGCTACTTGACTTTTATTTTTATGCCATAAAAGCGCCTTATAATTTTGCATATAAAAATTTTCGTCATAGGCTTGACCTATTATGGAAAATCTATCACTAGAATATGATCTAAATCCTACTTTACCACCCATAATTTCTAAATTCTCACCTTGTAAAAATTCTTTTATATTTTCAATATTTTGCAAATCATCATTTTTTAAAAGCGTTATATCTTGATTAAGCCTATCATAACTTGCGCCAATAAGTTGCAAATTCAATTCTTCATTGATAGGACAAATATAACCTTTTGAAGATAAGGCATGAGAATTTTTTAAAAATGGTTTTAAGTGAGTACATTGACCCCTAACACTACTTAATTTCATATATTTATACTCTAAAAAATTCTTAACATCAGCACCTTGAGCATAAATTAACACATCATAATCTTTTAATGTTTTTTGATTATTAAATTGCAAAGAAAACTTTTCATTTTCATAAGAATAATCTTTAAATTCATACTCAAAAAACATCCTAGCCTTGCTTTTTTGTAAAAGTGTTTTCACAAGCTCTTGGGGTTTTATGCAAGCTCCATCTTTTAAAAAGGCTTGGTTGTTAATAATTTCAAATAAAACATTATCTTTTTGACTATCAAAACGCTCTTGCATAAGCTCATTATGAGCAAATTCATAAACTCCTTGAGGAATTAAACCTAAAATTTGCCTATAAAATCTACTAGCCTCTAAAAAAGCATATTGAGAAAACTCACCCAATAATACATCAGGTTTTAAAATCAAAGAGCTTAAAATTCCATTGATATTTCCAGAAGCACCTTTTCCTAATGAATTTTCTTTTTCAAAAACATCTACTTGAACATTTCTTAAAGAAAGCTCATAAGCTATACTAGCTCCGGCTATACCTGCTCCGATGATGGCTATTTTTTGTATCTCTTTTTTCAAACACGGAGTGTTAAAATAAGCAAATTTATCTTCAAACTCAAGGCCATTAAAAATAGCCTGTATCATTTCTCTTTTTTTAAAACCTTTGATTTTTTGTACTTGAAAATTATTATTAATTAAAGCTTTTTTTAAAATACTTGCAGAAGAAAAAGTCAAAATCTTGGCATTTATTTTTGAATTTTTGGCAACTTTGTTTATAATATCCTCATCAAACATCTCTTGATTTTTAGCAGGAGCAAAACCATCTAAATACCAAACATCGGCTTTAAAGTCTAAATTTTGCAACTTTTCTTTAGCATCGCCAAATACCAAATCTAAAAAACAATCTTGAAAATAAAATCTATAAACTCCATCTTTACATGGGGGATAAAATTTTAAAAACTGTTCTAAAAGCTCTTTAAATTCCTCATAAAAACCAAGGTTTTTATAAATTTCTCTTAATGTTTCTTTTTCTATATAAAAATTTTCAAAACTAATATAAAATAGCCTTTGATTTTCTTTTTTTTCCTTTATAAAACGCCTTAAAGTAAGGAAAAAATTTAGACCTATACCAAAACCAAGCTCTGCAATGATAGTTTGTTTTGTTTGAAATTCAAAAGCATTGGTATAGATAAATTCACTCTCACTTAAACCATCACTAGAATTAAAATAATAATCATCAAAATCTAAAGAAAAAGGTGCATTGTTTTTAATGATAATATTTGCTTTTTTCATTGATTTTTATAAAAATAACTCTCTATACCATTAGCAATACCAATGGCTAATAATTCTTGGAAATTTTTATTTGTTAATCTATTTCTTTCACTAGGATGACTAATATAACCCGTCTCAATCAATATAGCAGGCATTTGCGCTCCCACTAAAACCCAAAAAGGAGCTTCCCTAACCCCACCATCCACAACTTTATATTTTTTTCTTACATTACTTAAAATCTTTTTTTGCACATCGATAGCTAATTTATTTGAAGCAACTATTTTTTCACGGTTTAAAAAATTTAAAAAGGTTTGTTTAGAAAAATAATTCATCTCTTCAAAATCGGATTGATTTTCCAACTCAGCAGCTTTTTTACTTCTTTCGCTTCTTGCAGGCGATAAGAAGAAAGTTTCAATACCTTGTAAAGTTTTAGCTCTTTGTTTATTTGGAGCCGCATTAGCATGGATAGAAATAAACAAATCTGCCATTTTTTCATTAGCCATAGAAGTTCTATCTCTTAAGTTTATAAATTTATCCGTACTTCTAGTATAATAAATTCTATATCCGCGTTTTTTAAGCTCATTACCAAGTTTTAAAGCTACACTTAAAACCACATCTTTTTCTCTAACACCCTTATCACCTAAAGTACCTGGATCTTTACCCCCATGACCTGGGTCAATTACTATGATTTTACCTGATTTTTTAATGGTAGTTTTTGCCGTTTTTGAAGTAGTTTTTGTCGGTGTTTTTTTGACCTTTTTTTCAAAACCTATAAACAATTCCTCATCGTCTAAATCAAGATTGGTTTTAAAATCATTAGTAGAATTTAAAACAACTCTTACTGTAGTTTTATTAAACTGCACTATTGTGATGGATTGATTTTTATTGATATCGATTTTTTTTCTATCACCTTCTAAAATAGCTTCAAAGCTTACAATAGAACGATATGTTTTACCATCTTTAAAAGAATTGATTTTAATATCTTCAAAATCAATATCATTGTTTAATTTTAAATTAACACCATTTTTATCTTTACTTGATTTTAAAATATATAAAGGCTCATTTTCAACAACTTCTTTTTTTACTCCTGTTTTTTTGACTTCATTTTGTTTTTTAACTATAGGTTTGGGTTCTTCTTTTTTTTCTACTTTTTCAAGCCCCATAAAAAGACTTTGTTCTTTAAGCTCTATTTTGATCTTTAATTCTTTTTTTGAGCTTAAGACCAAACGCATACTTGTTGGGTTAAATTGCGACACGATAATATCAAAATCTTTAAATTCAAAATTTCTCTTAGGTCCTTTTAAAATTCCATCAAAATCTGCAACATAACGAAAATTCTTATCACCTTTGAGAGTAAAGTTTTTAATGTCTTTTTGACTGATTTTTTCACTCAAATCAAGTAAGATGCCATTGTCTAATTTTTTAACATCAAGCACAAAAAGCTCTTTTTGCACTGGAACTTTTTTATCTTCTTTTTTATCTTCTTTTTTATCTTCTTTTTTATTAATAGGTAATGTGGTATTAGTTTCAATTTTTGTTTGTTCTTTTTTTATTTTTTGATCTTGTATAACTTTTAAAGCATTTTTTAAACGTGAAATTTCTTCTTCACTTACTCCACTTTCTTTAAGCTCTTGCACATAAGCTTTATCATCAAAACCTAAAGAATTTGAACTTATGATTAATCTTTTTAAAATCTCATTTTTTTCTTCATTATTATCATTAATCACACTTTGTATATACAAAGATTTTAACTGCTGGTGTAATTGTAGTTTTTCTTCTGAATTAGAAGTTAAAAAATTTTGATCAAATTTCTTAACTTCTGCATTAGCAAAAACACTAAGACAAAATAATAAAAAAATAAAAAATATTCTAAGCATCTTCACCATTAACTAATTTTTTCATTAGCTCTTCTACACTAATAAGCTTATCTAGTCTATATCCATTAGCCCCTGTAAAAAACAAGCCTGTTTCTTTTTTACCACTCCAAGCATCATATAATCTATCTGCTATACAATAACCCACCTTAGTAGCTTCCTTGCCTCTACCGCATGGTGCAACACAATTACTCACACAAGAAATTTTTGGCCCCATTCTTTTATCTACTAAATTTAAAAGGTTAGTTCTTACCCCTCTTGCAGGATAGCCAACTGGAGATTTTAAAAGCTCAATATCTTCTTTTTTACAATCTAGCAATACTTGTTTAAAATCATCACTCGCATCACATTCAAAAGTCCCTATAAAGCGAGTTCCCATTTGAACGCCACTTGCCCCTAAAGACATCATTTTTTCTATATCTTGCTTATCCCAAATTCCACCCGCAGCAATTAATGGTATATCTCCCCAGTTTTTAATTTCTTGTGCAACTTGTGGTACTACATTTTCTAATTGATATTCATCCATTAAGCATTGCTCATAAGTAAAACCTTGATGTCCTCCACTTTTTGGTCCTTCAACTATAACTGCATCAGGCAAGCGATTATATCTGCTTTGCCATCTTTTGCAAATAATTTTTAAAGCCTTAGCTGATGATACAATAGGCACCAAAGCAACATCTGGATAATCTTGTGTAAATTCAGGTAAATTTGTAGGAAGTCCTGCTCCTGAAACTATCACATTAAAACCAACTTCACAAGCATTGCGTGCAATTTGCGCATAATTATTACTTGCATATAAAATATTACAGCCCAAAGGCGCATCTTTGCAAACCTTTCTAGCATTATCTATCAAAGCTTTTAAGCCTGCTTTTGAGTAAAAATTATCACTACCATAAGGTTTTGCATTGAACTCTTTATCTATATGCGTTCTATTTTCATAATATCCAGTTCCTACCGAAGAAATAATCCCTAATCCACCATTTAAAGAAACCGCAGAAGCAAGTTTATCCCAACTTATACCAAGCCCCATACCACCTTGAAAAATAGGATATTTTATCTCATGCTTTCCAATTTTTAAAGCTTTAAAACTCATCATATTACCTTTAATTTTGCAAATTTTCTTTTTCCAACTTGTAAAATATATTCACCGCTTTCTAGTTGGAATTGTTCATCTTGAACTTTTTCTCCATTAACACTTACTGCATTAGAATTAATCAATCTTCTAGCAGCTGAAGTAGAACTTTCCATTTTACACTCTACTATAGCTTTTGCAAGCCAAATACTACCCTCTAAAGTAAAACTTGGCATATCACTAGGAAGCTCTTTTGCGCTATGGACTTTATCAAATTCTTCCTTAGCTTTTAGCGCACATTCGCTTGAGTGAAAACGTGCAGTAATTTCTAAAGCTAAATTTTCCTTAGCTTTTTTAGGATGCAATGAACCATTTTTAATATCATCTTTTATTTGTGAAATTTCATTTAAGCTTTTTTCACTTAAAAGCTCATAATATCTAAACATCAACTCATCACTTATACTCAAAACCTTAGCATACATATCTTTGGCATTTTCAGTCACACCGATATAATTTCCCAAGCTTTTACTCATTTTATTTACACCATCAAGGCCTTCAAGCAATGGCATCATCATCACCGCTTGTTCTTTTTGGCAATTATATACTCTTTGAAGCTGTCTACCCATTAAAAGATTAAACTTTTGATCCGTTCCACCCATTTCTATATCACTTTTTAATGCAACACTATCATAACCTTGCAAAAGTGGATACAAAAACTCACAAATTGATATAGGACTTTGCTCTTTAAAACGCTTAGTAAAATCATCTCTTTCAAGCATTCTAGCAACACTAAAAGTCGAAGTAAGTTCTACTATACCAGCAGCACCAAGCTCATTTAGCCATTTAGAATTAAAATGAATTTGAGTTTTACTTGGATCTAAAATCTTAAAAACTTGCTCTTCATAAGTTTTGGCATTTTTAAGTACTTCTTCTTTATCAAGCTTTTTTCTTGTAGCACTTTTTCCTGTTGGATCGCCTATTTGAGCAGTAAAATCACCTATTAAAAACTGTACTATAGCTCCATACTTTTGAAGCAAAGCCATCTTACTTAAAACTACAGTATGACCCAAATGTAAATCAGCAGCCGTAGGATCAAAACCAGCCTTTACAAAAAAATTTTCACCTTTTTCATAGTAATTTTTTACCAAAGAAACTAATCTTTCTTCATCAATAATTTCTGCTATTCCTCGTTTAATTTCTTTAATAATTTCTTCAATATTCATTACAAAACCTTTTTTTAGTGATTGTTATACGCATCATTTAAAGATGTAAAATCTAAAATTTTATACCTAGCTTTTAATCTTTCTTTTGCATTTTCAACATCTACATTATTAGGTAATTCAACCTGCACTTCAAAATAATTTGCCACCACAGGCTCTGAATCAGCTGAATTAATACTTAAAACATTAATTTGCATTTTAGCTAAAGTAGTTAGAAAATCTGCTAAAGAACCTTTTTTATTTTCTATAGAAACGATGATTTTGTAACTTTTTATCGAGCTATCATTCCAAGAAACAAAAACCATTTCTTTATTATCTTCTATCATTTTCATTGCTTGCTCGCAAAGTTTATGGTGTATCGTTGCTCCAGTTGAGTGTCTAAAAGCAATGATTTCATCTCCTCTTTTAGGTCTACAACAATAATCAAAATTAATCGTGGTTATTTTATAATTAGAACCAATTACTATACTTTCAAATTTTTGCTCATTTTGCTCAAATTTAGCTGCTTGATTTTGCCCTACATATTTTCTAAGAGCTATAATTACCTCTTTAAAATAATTAAAATCCAAAGCAATTTGTCTGAGCTTTTTGTTAAATTTTTCTTTTTCAAGCCATTCTTCTATAAGCTTAGAATCTTTATTAAATACTGTAGATAAAAGATTTATAGCAATTTTATTATTTAATTCTTTTTTCTTTTGCTTACAAAAATCTCTTATACTAGCTCTAGCCTTTCCTGTTTTAACACTATCTATCCAAGAACATCTAAAAAATTCTTCCTCAGAAGTTTCTATACTAACTATATCTCCATTTTTTAGCACAGTTAAAAGTGGCACTCTCATGCGATTAACAAAAGCTGTTTTTGCATGAAGCCCTACTTTAGTATGAACCTCATATGCAAAATCCAAAGCCGTAGCCCCACGCGGCAAAGTGAAAATCTCACCTTTTGGAGAATACACCGCTATATCTTCTATATATAAACTATCTTTTGCATATTCATAAAGCTCAATAGCATCACAATCTTGTATATTATTTCCTTCTTCTTTGCCATGCATGGAAATATCTGCAAGCCAATCTAAATTTGGTGTTGTTATATTTCCTTCTTTATATTTCCAATGTGCTGCAACACCAAATTCAGCAGTCTTGTGCATATCAAAGGTGCGAATTTGAGCTTCTATAATATTTTTTGCATCAAAAAGTGTTGTGTGTAAGGTTTGATAACCATTTTGTTTTGGCAAGGCTATATAGTCTTTAAATCTTGAAATCAAAGGATTAAAATGCGTATGTAAAATTCCTAAAGCCAAATAACAATCATAAACTTTTTCTACCAAAATTCTTACACCTAAAAGATCTAAAACTTCATCAAGTCCTACACCTTTTCTTTGCATTTTCAAATAAATAGAATAATTGTGTTTAATTCTTTTATGTATAACAAAACTGCCTTGTCTAAAACCATTCTCTAAAAACAACATTTCTATTTTTGAAATAAATTCATTAAATCCAAGTTGAATTTGTTGATCTTTTGCATTTATATAATTATCAATTTGTGCATACTCATCAGGTAGTAAAAATTTAAAACTTAAATCCTCAAGTAAATTTTTTATACTTGAAATTCCAAGTCTGTGAGCTATAGGTGCATATACTACTAAGGTTTCTTCGCTGATTCTTTTTTGCTTATCTTCTCTTAAAAAATTTAAAGTAAGCATATTGTGTAATCTATCGCAAAGCTTTATTACAAGTACGCTCACATCTTCAACACCAGCTAAAAGCATATTCCTAAAAGTCAAAGCAGATTTTGCAAGTTTTTCATTGGAATTAGAGCGTGTAAGATGATCTTCTCTAATACTAACTATCTTGGTTAAACCTTGAACTAATTTGGTTACCTCTTCACCAAAATTTGCGTTTAATTCTTCTTCGCTACAATTTGTATCTTCTAAAACATCGTGCAATAATGCAGCTATGATCATAGACTGCACAGGGCTTAAAAATGCCACAAAAGAAGCCACTAATATAGGATGAACCGCATATGGTTCCCCGCTTTTTCTAAATTGTCCTTCGTGTTTTTGGATGCAAAAATCTACTGCTTTTTCTAAAACAGCAGATTGTGGGAAGACCATAAAAAGGATTTCTTTTGCTCTTTGTAAATCCTTGCAATTTTTAACATCATCAACAAGTTTATCTAACAATAACTCATCATTTACTAGCTTCAATAAATCCCTCTAAAACGATTTTATCTTCTGCTATTTCATGTAAAGCAATGTCGGTATATTTGTATTTATTTTTATCTAAATTTACTAAAGGTTCTGCACCATTTGCAAGCTCTTCAGCTCTTTTAGCTACTACAAGAGCTAATTTGTATCTATCATCTTTTAGTTTTTTTAATGCTTTTGCAGCTATTTGTTCTACTCTCATTTTTTACCTTTAATTTTGATTTTTAACAATAGAGCATAAGCTCATATCGCCTTGAATGATTTTTAATAAATTCCCTTCTTTAAACATATTACATACCACAATAGGCAAAGCATTATCTTTCGCTAAGGCTATTGCAGTATCATCCATAACTTTGATATTATCATGCAAAGCTCTTTCATAGCTTAATTCATTTAGCATAATTGCATCATCATATTTTTTAGGATCTTTATCATAAATTCCATCTACTTTAGTCGCTTTAATAATCATATCCGCTTGAATTTCTACCGCTCTTAAAGTCGCTGCAGTATCTGTGGTAAAATAAGGATTGCCTGTGCCACAAGCAAAAATAACTATACGTCCTTTTTCTAAATGTCTATGTGCTCTTCTCATGATATAAGTTTCACAAAAAGCTTCCATTTGGATAGCACTTTGAACCCTTACATCAAGTCCGGCACTTTCCAATGCTTCTTGCATAGCTATAGAATTAATCACAGTAGCAAGCATACCCATATGATCACCACTTGTTCTTTTTATAAGCCCGTCTCTTGCAGCAGATACTCCTCTAATGATATTTCCACCGCCTATTACTATACCTACTTCAACATTCTCATTAATCAAACTTTTTATTTCAGAAGCTATGTATTTTAAAATAGAATTTTCTATACCAAACCCATTTTCTCCAGCTAAAGCTTCCCCAGAAAATTTAACCAATACTCTTTTTCTTTTATTGTTCATTAAATTTCTCCTTTGATTTGAAACTATATCAAAATTCGCATTAAAAAAAACTAATTTATTTAATCATTTCTAAAGGATTAATATGAAAATTCTTTTGTGTTACTTCAAAAGTTAAATCACTCTCAACCCTACCTATAATATAACCTTTTTTGATATTTCTACCCACTTTAACCCCAGGTGCAATTTTATCTAAATGCGCATAAATAGTATGTATACCATCTTTATTTTCAACAATCACAACTTGTTTTAAAGTTGGGGTCGCTTTTGCAAAAACTACTTTTCCATCTAAGACATTTCTTACTGCAGCATTAGCACTATCACTTTTTAAAACTACATTTTCATTATAAATTTTAATATTATAAATAGGATCTACATAATTTCCAAATTTTTGTTTTACCGTGTAAGATTCTAAAGGGGCGATTGTCTTAGGACCACTATAGCGCTTGACACTACTTGTTTGATAGCTTGAACCCACTTGTTTTATGTTTGAATTTGGTTTTTTATCTTCTTTTTTTTGTGCTAATTTTTCTTCTTCTTTTTCTTTGATAATTTTTAATTTATTAAGTGTTTTTCTCAATTCTTGTTGTTGGGCTTGCAAATTAGAAAGTTTTCTAGTATAAATTTCTTTATCAGTTTTTTGTTTAGTTATTTCTTGTTCTTGTTTTTTTCTAAGATTTTTAAGCTCATTGATTTGATCTTTGTAGGCTTTTAAATTGCCATTAATTGTAGTGATTTGAGTTTGTTTTTCTTCTATTTTTTTGCTTATATCTTCATAATCTTTTGAAATCTGATAAAATTCTTCTTTGAAAATTTTATCCAAAACTCCAACTAGTTCTAAAGCTATGATACCTTCTTCACTTTCAATATAATTTTTAGGAATTGCTAAGTCATAAGCAAAATCTTTGGCGATTAAATCAATAATCTTTCCTTCGATTTTATTTTTATTTTGCAAAAGATCTTTATTTTGCACATTAAGTTGTTCTAGTGCTTTTATTTGAGTTTTTACTGAGCTTTCAAGCCTAGAAGTTTTTGAAGTTAAGGTGTTAATTTCTAAAGCAATTTTTTTTAGATTTTTCTCATTATCTAAAATTTCACTAGCTAAATCTTCTAATTTTTTAGATAATTGCTTTACTATACGTTCATTTTCTTTAATATCTTTTTGCTTTTGCGCAATTTCATTTGCAAATAAAACAGAAAAAGAAAACAAAAAAAGCAAAAAGCATTTTTTCATTTTCTAACCTTAAACATTACAAAATTCACACAAGCAAAACAAACACAAAGCATTGCTAAAAAAATCAGAAACAAATGCGTGAAAATACTTATTTTAGGCAAGCTAATATCCACACTTTGCAAAGCTAATTTAATGGATTCAAGATCATAAACTTGAGTAAAAAACAATACAAGCAATAAAAATGCTATAAAACAATCAATAAAAACTATCTTATATAACATAAAAGATCTAAACCAAAACGGCGCTCCAAGTAAACACATGATTTCCACTCTTTGAGTATGCTCAAAAAGCCAAATTTTCATTTGCTTAAGCAATAATACAAAACTAAGCAATATTATAATAAACAAGAAAAACCATAATAAAAATTTCACTAAAACCAAAAGTTTATAAATTTTTGTATGCGTTTTCGCAAAAGTTTCTACTTTAGTAATGTTAGGATTTTTTAAAAGCTTATCTTTTAAAGCATTTAGTTCATCTTCCGATAGAAGCTTATTGAGTTTTAAAGTATAAAATTTTGGCAATGTAGCCTTTAAAACCTCTATGTTTTTAGCCGATATATCATTCTTAAGTCTGTCTATCATTTCATTTGGATTTAAAATTTCTAAAGACTGAAAATGACTTACTTGATCTTCTATGCTTTTTTTATCTAAATGAGTTTTTCCTACTAAAATAATATTATAATCTTTATTTAAAAGTTTTTCATAATGCTCTATAGTTTTATTTGTAATGATTAAAAACTCAAAAGCAAACATCATTACCATTAAAGCAAATATCAAAGAAAGATGATTTTTAAAAGATTTCATTCATTCTCCCATTTTCTATATTAAAACGACGATAATCAAGTCTTAAATTAGTAGGAATTCTATGTGTAACAACAACCACGCAAGTTCCAAGTATTTCTCTAGCTGATTTTAATAAAGTCCATATAATATCTGAAGAATACTCATCTAAATTTCCCGTTGGCTCATCACATAAGAGTAATTTTGGATTATGTGCTAGGGCTCTTGCCATAGCCACGCGTTGTTGCTCTCCACCTGAAAGCTGAGCTGGCTTTTTATCAGCTTTGAAAGTTAAATTTACATGCTTTAAAAGCTTTGCAGCTTGTTCTTTACATACGTTTTTGCTATAACCTTTAATCATCAAAGGAAGCATTACATTTTTTTCTACGCTAAATTCTTGCACCAAACGATAATCTTGAAAAATAATTCCTATTTTTTGTCTAAGCTGCAAAAGTTCAGCATTAGAAATATCTACTAAATCATTATTGCAAACTTTTAAGCTTCCACTTATTGGTTCTAAATCTCCATAGAAAGATTTTAACAAAGTTGATTTTCCACTACCACTTTTTCCTGTAATAAAAACAAAATCATTATCTTTTAGCGAAAAACTAGCATTTTCTATAACAAGTTCATCATAACCAAGACAAAGCTTTTTAGCTTCTATCATCACTGCTTTTTCCTTAATTTATTTTATAAATTATTATTTGATATAAGAATACAATATTTCTCTTAATTTTTCTATAGCTTTTAAATTTTCTTTAGTTTTAAAGGGTTGCTCAAAGATAAATTCTATTTTTTGTGTGTTTAAAGCTATATAAACATGTTCAGGCTTGTAAAAAGCGCCAAAAGCTATTTTGATGATAAGCTCATCATCTTTAATGTACATTTTTTCAAAATGCAAGAAAAAATCCTCACCTTTAAAAACTTCATTTTTAAAATTCTTTTTTATACAAGCTAATTCTTCTGCGTTTAATCTTAAATCTTCAATGGCAAATTTTTGATCCTTGCTTAAACTTTCACTCTTGCTAAAACCACTAATGATTAAATCATATATATCTTTATTTTGTCTTTTCCAACGATCTTCATATTTGCTTGAAATTTCTAAATTTTCATTTTTTTTGATTAAAGCTTTTAAATGTGAAAAAGTTAAAAAAGTTTCCAAAGTAAAATCAAAATATAAAAAGCTATCTGTTCTAAGTTCAAATTGCCCATTTTCTTTTAAAACTCTAGCGCATTCATTTGCAAAATTTAACCCCACTACCCTACGATGAGGCTTTTTATCCCAAGGAACAGGAAAATGCAAAAAGATTTTATCTACTAGATTAGATTCAAGTACGCTTAACAATAATCTTGCATCAGTTTCTATTAATAAAACATTATTTAAATTTTCACTTAAGGCAAGTTTAGCTACTTGCTCTAACGCAGGCGTGTAAATTTCTATACCTATAATCAAAACATCAGGATTTAATCTTGCTTGATAAAGTAAATGTCTACCGCTTCCAAAGCCTATTTCAATATAAACTTGTTTTTTGTTTTTTATTTGCTCTAACAATTCTTTTAAATCATTAGCAATTAAAGGTGTTTTTTGGATTAACCTTGTATGTTTTAACGCCACAGCTTCACAAACTACATCTTGAGTGAAATTTTCCCTAAACACAAGTAAGGCTTTTTGTAAGTACCCAATTTGCGAAGGCTTAGTGTGTTTTTCACCTTTAATAAGCCATTCTTGTTTTTTTTCATCTTTTTTAATTTGCAAAAAAAAGTTTTCTTGCTTTATGCGCGTAAAAAGCAAATCAACATTTTCGCCTTTAGCAGACCATAAGAATTCAACTCCGTCTTTTTCAAAAGGAAGTTGAATTTCTTTTAAAATTTTACACTTAAAATTTGGCATTATTTCACCGCTGTAAATTTATCAGAAGCTTTTGATTCTATACCATTTGCATCAATTGCTATAACTTCATAACTATATACTTTTCCAGGAACAGCTGTGATATCTTTTAATTGTTTAGATTTAATCTCTTTAAACACAGCATTACTTCCACCACCGCTTCTTTTAACTATATATTCTTTGGCTCTATCGTCATTATCAACCCATTCAACCCTAATACCATCATCTTCGACAGCACATAAAATAATACTTGGTGCTAATGGTGCTCCTAGAGTAATACCCTCCACAGGCTCACTTGCTATAGGACTTTCCAAGCCATCTTTATCCACCATGCTAACTTTATAATATCTTTTTTCAGCCACACCCTTAACTATATCTTCATAGGTATTTTCAGAAGTTTTAGCTACCACACTAAAAGGTAAAAAGGTAGTTGAACTTGAATAAATTTTATAATAAGCAAAATCAGCATAATCAATTTTATCCCAAGTTAAAATGATTTTTTTTGGCGCATCTTTACTTGCTTGTAAATTGCTTACCATAGGAGGAAGGGCTTTTGTAGTTGATTCTACTATTTTACTCGGGGTACTTTTAATACCATCATAAGTTAAAGCTATGATTCTATATTGAAAACTTTCATCAGGTTTTAGTGAATCATCTATGTATTCAGCACTTAAGCGATTTTTAACCCTAGTTAATTCTTTAAATTTCATATCTTTCATATTTGCACGTTCAATGATGTATGAATTTACTCTTAAATCAGGATGTGGTCTCCAAACTATTTTTACACGATTTGGCAAACCAACAATAGCTTGCACAAAAGGCACTGGATCAATCACTCTATTTGTAAAAGCTTCTATACTCACACCATCTTGAGAAACTTGTCCAAGCTCATTAAAAGTTTTCATAGAATAATAATACCTTGTATTTGGCTCTAAATTTGTATCAGTATAATGAGTTTGAAATTTATTTTTAATTTTTGCTATAAGCTCCATAGGTGCACCAGCTGCATTTGCCCTATAAATATAATAGCCTGCTATATTTTGATCATACAATGGTTCCCATTCAAAAGCTATACTTGTAATATCACTTATACTTTTAATGCTTGAAATTTTTGGTAAAGTATCATTTACTTGGGCAATTTGAGGCGAACTCATAGTTGTACTACAAGCACTAAAAGCCAAAGCAGAACTTAAGATAATCCAGTGAAGTTTTTTCATCTATCTCTCCTTGTGTAAAATTTTCTTTTAAAATTTGATAAAAATCATCAAACATAGGAGCTTTTATAAACATTAACTCTTTAGTCCTAGGATGAATAAAATAAATCAAATACGCATGAAGCATTACTCTATTATACTTTATTTTTCCTTTATATCCGTATAATTCATCTCCTAAAATATAGCGATTAAAATCTGCCAAATGCACCCTGATTTGATGGGTTCTTCCTGTGTATAATTTAGCAGCTATTAAAGAGCATTTTTTAGCACTTAATAAATTTATAAAATCTGTTTTTGCATTTTTTGCTAAAGGATTTTTGGTATTTGTAGTAATTTTTTTAAGCCTATTATTAGGACAACGCATGATAGCTTTTTCATTACTCATTTTATCATTTTTCAAAGGCAATTCACTCAAAGCAAGGTAAAATCTACCCATGCTTTTATCTAAAAGTTGATTTGCTAAAAATTGATGCGCTTGATTGTTTTTAGCTATGATGATAGCTCCACTTGTGCCTTTATCAAGTCTATGCACAAGCCCTGCTCTATACTCTCCATTTAAATTTGATAAAGCATAGCCCTTATGCAAAAGCCAATCCACCAAAGTCGCTTCTTTAACACTACTTGCACCATGCACAACAACATTAGGAGTTTTGTTTAAAACTAAAACATCATCATCTTCATATAAAATTTCTATATCAAACTCAGGCGTGTAGCTTTCTTTGGCTTCTTTTGCTAAAGGTAAAAAAATACTTATTTCATCTTTTTGTTTTATTTTTTTAGAACTTTTATTTTCTATTTTTTCATTAATATATATGCAGTTTTCTTTGATTAGTTTAGCAACTTGCGAACGACTTTGCCTAAGTATATCTGATAAAAAAATATCCAATCTTTCTTCACAAAGTGATGAAATTTTTAGCATATTATATTTCCTTGTGATAAAATTTGCAATTTTAGCATATAATTACACAATATTTTGTAAAAAGGTTAGCTTTGATAAAACTTGATAGAAGAATTCTAACGCATTTTGATTTTGTTCAACCTCTTTTAGTGTTGCCTATCATAGCTATATCTTTTCTTTTAATTTATGAAGCAAATACACGCTTAGCCGAAAAACAATTTATCTATACTTTAGTGGGTTTTACAGGATTTGCATTTTTTTTCTTTTTACCTTTAAGAAGATTAATGTGGCTTATACCTGTATTATATTGGATCAATATAGCTTTGCTTTTGAGTGTGGATATTTTTGGTGTTGAAAAACTTGGAGCTAGAAGATGGCTTGAAATACCTTTTACACATTTTACCATACAACCTTCTGAAATTTTTAAGCCTTCTTTTATTTTAATGCTAGCTTATTTGATTTATCAAAACCCACCACCTCATAATGGCTATGGTTTAAAACAATTTTTAAAGCTAAGTTTTTATATTTTACTCCCATTTTTACTTATAGCAGGAGAACCTGATTTAGGAACAGCTTTAGTACTTTTAATAGTAGGCTTTGGAACGCTTTTTATTATAGGAGTAAATTATAAAATTTGGCTTAGTATTTTTTTAGCTATAGCTATTGCTTCACCTATTATTTATAGTGATTTTTTAAAACCTTATCAAAAACAAAGAATTCATGATTTCTTAGCTGAAGAGCCAAGTTACCATGTAAAACAATCCATCATTGCTATAGGAAGTGGTGGTTTGAGTGGAAAAAAAGCCGATGAAGCCACACAAACACATTTTAAATTTTTACCTATTTCTACGAGTGATTTTATCTTTGCATATTTGTCTGAAAGATTTGGTTTTATCGGTGCGGTTATAATCATATTGCTTTACACCTTACTCATTTTTCATTTATTGAGTTTAAATTATAAGCTCAAAGATGATTATTTTACAAGAGTAGTGACAAATTGCATTGCTTTATTTATTTTCATATATGTAGCGGTAAATATATCAATGACCATAGGTTTTGCTCCTGTTGTTGGTATACCTATGCCATTTTTTAGTCATGGAGGAAGTTCTTTTGCTACCTTTATGATTTTCTTTGGAATTTTACAAAATTTAATAACCTTTAGATATTTAGCAATAGAAAAAGCGGTAAAAATAAAATTCTAAATTTAAATTAAGGAAATAAAGATATAATAACATTTTTATTTTAACTTCTGGCGGATTTATAGCTCAGTTGGTTAGAGCAACCGGCTCATAACCGGTTGGTCGCAGGTTCGAGTCCTGCTAAATCCACCATTTATTTTTTACTCCCGAGTGTTTTTTTGGCAAATTATATTCAAAATATTAAAAAAGAGTTTTTATATTTTCAAAAATAGCTTTTTGTATATTATATAAACAACCATAATAATAATTTATTTTACACCTAAATTATATATTAGGTATAAATCTTTTTCATAGATAAAACTAATTATACTATGTGAGCTATTATCATACTTTATAATATTTTCTAAAGCTTTGAAAAATCACTAGGAATTTTGATAATCAAATTTTCATTTTTTAAGTTTAATTTCTTAAATGATAGGTTTTATTATCATAGTAAAAACTTTGGTTTAAAAATGCTTTTTTAAAAAATATATAGTCTTTATAAAAAAGCTTCTTGGTAAATTTTATTTAAAATTTATATCCAGATTGATATAAACCTTTATATCAATCTATGTTATTGATTTAATATCATCATATAAAACTTCATCTTGTGAATTTGGATTTGTAAAACCTTGTTTTAAAAGCATATATCTATTAAACCTAGTTACATTACCCAAATTCTTTAAAACATCTCTCTTGTATTGCTTTTAAAATCTTGCTATTTTTTAAATCAATTACAAAGTTTTTATTTTCATTAACAAACCACACCTGCTAAATCTACCATTTACTTACTTCAACCTCACATTCATAATCATATTAGATAAAAAGATATTATCTTTATCAAAGCTTTTTAAGTTATATTCTAGTATTAAATATCTTTTTTGTATATCTTGCATTAAAGTTGAAAGATTGTATAAACTTAAACTTTCTAATATATTTATAAGTTCTATCTTGCTTAAAGTATTAA
>NZ_JAKMSC010000026.1:0-16545 GCF_025772425.1 Campylobacter sp. FU_497
ATACTTTATAATAAAGCTAATGAGTATTATATAAAACTTGATGCAGCTAGAGCATTACATCAATACAAATATGATGATGAGCATAGAATGAAATTATATTTAAGTGGTGGGGTGTATTTTTGAGATTGCAAGCTAAAACAGCTTGCAATTTGAATTAAACATTGAATCTAAAATGCATTACATCGCCATCTTGCACGATATAATCTTTCCCTTCAAGGCGTAGTTTTCCTGCTTCTTTAGCACCACTTTCGCCTTTACAAGCGATATAGTCTTCATAAGAAATCACTTCAGCTTTAATAAAACCTTTTTCAAAATCATTATGGATTACACTTGCTGCTTTTGGTGCTTTCCAGCCTCTTTGTATGGTCCATGATCTAACTTCTACTTGTCCTGCTGTAAAATAGCTAATTAAATTAAGCTTTGAAAAGGCTGTGCGTATGACCACTTCAAGTCCACTACTTTCTACCCCTAAAGATTTTAAAAATTCATAATTTTCTTCATCGCTTAAAGCTATCATTTCCTCTTCTATTTTAGAGCAAAGTTTGATTACTTCATGGCCTGATTTTGCTGCGAATTCTTTAAGATTTTTTACAAATTCATTATCTTCTAAAAGTGAATTCTCATCTACATTTGCTCCATATATCACTTCCTTAGCTGAAAGCAATCTTAGTTCTTTTATAAGAGCATGATAGATTTCATTTTTATTAGCAAAAGAACTTGCGCTGTTGTTTTGATTTAAATGCTCTAAAAGCTCATTAGCTAAAGCTAAGCTTTCTTTTGCACCTTTTTCGTTAGCCTTTGCACCTTTAGTGAGTTTTTCTATTTTTTTACTAAGTTGCTCTATATCTGCTAATATAAGTTCTGTTTCTATGATTTGTACATCACGCACAGGATCAACACTACCTGCAACATGTGTGATATTTTCATCATCAAAACAACGCACGATGTGTAAAATCATCTCTGTTTCGCGTATGTTAGATAAAAATTTATTACCCAAACCCTCGCCTTTGCTAGCTCCTGCTACTAAGCCTGCTATATCAACAAATTCTATATTTGAGCGTATGATTTTTTGTGGATTGACAATCTTTGCTAGCTCTTTTAAGCGATGATCAGGCACAGGAACGACTGCTTTGTTTGGTTCTATGGTGCAAAATGGATAATTTGCACTTTCAGCATTTTGCGCTCTTGTTAGTGCATTAAAAGTGGTAGATTTTCCAACATTTGGAAGTCCTACTATACCAACTGATAAACTCATTTTTGTTTCCTTGAAAGATAAAGTAAATATGAAAGGCACATTCTAACACCTGCTCCACTTGCACCAAAGCTATGATAACCCCAAGCTTTTTCTAAGTAAGCTGGCCCTGCGATGTCTAAATGTAACCATTTGTCTTTGTATTCTTCTCTAATGAAAGAATTTAAAAATAACCCTGCAGTAATAGCCCCGCCATAACGACTTGAAGAGGTATTGCTAACATCTGCTATATTTGATTTTATAAGCTCTTTTAAGTGCGGGTTAAAATGTAAAATAGTAGCTAAATCTCCACTTTTTTTACTTACTTTGAAAAAATCATTTTGCAAATCTTCATTATTTCCCATGATAGCACTTGTGTATTCTCCAAGTCCTACTACGCAAGCTCCGGTTAGAGTAGCAAGATCTATTAATAAATCAGGTTTTAGATCTTGAGCAAGTGAAAGACAATCTGCTAAAACTAATCTTCCTTCTGCATCGGTATTTCTAACCTCAATACTCACACCTTCTCTTGAGATAAGTACATCATCAGGCTTATAAGCATTTCCGCCTATCATGTTTTCAGTTGCACCGATGATAGAATGCACTTCTATATCAAGGTTTAATTCACTTGCACCTTTGATGATAGCCATTGCAGCCGCACCACCACTTTTGTCAGATTTCATCGTTAGCATGTAATCAGCAGGTTTTAAACTAAGCCCACCACTATCGTAAGTTAGCCCTTTACCTACAAACACTACTTTCATTTTTGGATTTTGTGGTTTATATGAAAGATGAATAAGTTTTGGAGGATGGATTGAAGCACGATTTACCGCTAAAAATGCTTGCATTTTTTCTTGCTCTAAGAAATCGCTTTCATAAATTTTACATGAAATCTTGCAATCATTTTGACTTAAACTAAGCGCGTCTTCGGCCATTTTTGCAGGAGTATAAATTTGTGGAATTTCATTTACGATATTTTTTGCAAAATCACAAGCATTTGAAAAAACTTGTCCATAGTTTATACCTATACAAGCTTCTTCTAGGTTGTATGTTTTGTCATTAATCTCATCTTTTGAAATGAAAATATTTTCTAATTTACTCGGTGTTTTTTCTTTTTTGTATTTATCAAACTCATAAGCACCAAAAGTAAATCCTTGAATCATGGCATTAAAACTATTTACTACGCATTTTCCTACAACACTTTTTGTTTTAACACTTTGAATTTCAAGTTTTTTTAAAGCCTTATAGGCATTTGCAAAAGCAAGTCTTATATCTTCATATTCTAAACTTTTAAGTTCGCTATAAAGAATTTTATTTTGCATATCTATGCAAATTCCTTCGCCTTTGTAGTTTGAAAGTTTAAAAAGTTCTTGGCTTTGAGTGTATTTTTCTATCTTTTTATCTTGTATTAAAATGATTTCAAAATCTGCATTTATAGAATTTATAGCTTCTTCTTTAAAATTAAAAGTCATTTATGAGTCCTTTTTCTAAGTATTGATTTTTCTATTTGTTTCATACCTAAAAATAAAGCAAGTAAAAAACCAGCAATAATAGGCACTGCAAAATACCAGTGGTCTCCAGCCCATTCTACAGCTAGCCAAATTTCTTTTCCAAAAAACCATGCTAGTAAAATGGTAATAGCGGCCCAAGCCCAAGCACTAATGAGATTAATAAATGCAAATTTTTTGGCACTATAACGTGTTAGTCCTATACTCATAGGTATAATAGTTCTAAAGCCGTACATATATCTTTGTATGAAAATAATAGGCCAGCCAAAACGTTGCAAAAGTAAATGCGCTATAGCAAATTTACGCCTTTGAGTGCGGAGTTTTTTCTGAATGTATTTTTTGTTATATCTTCCTATGTAAAAATATATTTGATCGCCTACAAAACCACCTAAACCTGCTATGAAGATTATAAGGCCTAAATTTACATGTCCTTCGTGTGCGAAAATACCTGCTAAAATAAGCGCAAGTTCTCCCTCAAGTATACACCATAAAAACACGATGATGTAAGCCCAGTTTTTATAATCATATAAAAGTTGTTTTAAAAATTCTTCCATTTTATACCTCTAAAACACTATAAATAGAAGTTAATTTAGCTAATTCTTTAGCCCCATCAAGATCTTTTAGTTCTAGTAAAAAACAAGCTTCAACACATTTTGCATTGAGTTTTTCTATGAGTTTAACAGCGGCTATTGCTGTACCACCTGTAGCGATAAGATCATCTATAAGTAAAACATTTGCCTTTTGATTATTAAATGCATCAATGTGAATTTCTATGGTATCACTGCCATATTCTAAGCTATAAGATTCTTGCAAGCATTTTGAAGGTAATTTGCCTGGTTTTCTAATAGGCACAAAAGGTAGTTTTAATCTAGCACTTAGCGCAGCTCCAAAAATAAAACCTCTACTTTCTATACCAACAATATAATCAAGCTTTGCGTTTTGATACTTTTCTACCAAGTGATCCATTAAAAATGCAAATGCTTCTTTGTTGTTTAACAAAGTAGTAATATCTCTAAAAATAATCCCTTCTTTTGGAAAATCCTTAATAGCTCTAATGCTATCTAATAAGTATTTTTTATCTTGTTCTTTCATCATAATAATGCCTCGATTTTTGCTTCTAATTCTTTGATTCTTTGTCTTAATTTTTCATTTTCGATACGATATTGTGAATTTCTTGTTCTAAGAGAAGTTAAGTCCGCTTTGCTTTTGTTTAACTCTTCGGTTAGAATATCTATATTTCCTAAACTTCTTTGAAGTTGTACTTGTAGCTTTCTAATAACTATTTCAGTATCATCAAGGTTGTTTTTTATAAATTCTTTTGCTACTTTTTCTTTATGAAGTAAGGTTTTATAATAAAGCAACATAATAGTCATATAAATACTAACACAAATTAATACAGTTAATACAAGCCAACTTAAAATCATAATTTTGCCTCTATTTTACTAATTCGCACGCAATGTCTTCCACCGCTAAAAGTAGTATTGATGAAATTTGAGATGATTTCAAAAGCCATATCTACTCCGGTTAATCTAGCTCCTAAGGCTAAAACATTTGCATCATTATGCTCTCTTGAGAGTTTAGCGCTTAAAGGTTCGTTGCACAAAGCACAGCGTATATTTTTATGGCGATTTGCTGCTATACTCATACCAATACCTGATCCACATACTAAAATTCCAAAACTATTTTCATCAATTTTAGAGCTTAATAAATGCGCATAATCAGGATAATCACAACGATCCTCGCTAAAAGGACCTAAGTCTTCAAAGCTTATATTTTTTTCTTGTAAAAAATTGACAATCTCTTGCTTTAAAATAAAGCCAGCATGATCACTTGCTATGTAAATTTTTTCTCTTAACATTTAACAATCACTTTATCGTTGAAATTTTAAAGTATTAATTTTATCATATTTAATTAAAATTTTTCTTTCTTGTATATAATTATTTTTTGATATTTTCAAATATTTATTTGATATAATAACAATAATTATTTAAGGTAAAAAATGAAGCTTATTTTGATTGGTTCTTCAACGGGTGGTCCAAGCCAACTAAAGTTTTTACTAAACGATGTAGAACTTAAAGACTGCGCGGTGGTGATTGCTCAGCACATGAACCCAGCTTTTATTCCTTCTTTTGTAAATCAGTTTAACAAAGAAGCAAAAAGTGATGTGATCATACCAAGCGATAAAGAAGTTTTAAAAAATAAAATTTATATTTGCCAAAGAAATATGGTTTTAAGCGGAAATAATGCTTTGGTATTAAATGCTACAGAGCAAACAAGTAGTTTTAATCCAGGAATTGATGTTTTATTTCATTCGGCTGTAAATCTTTGCAAATATCATAAAATTTTAGCTTTGATTATGACAGGAATGGGTGATGATGGTGCTAAATCTTTGTTTGAGCTTTATAAGGTTGGGGTAAGGTGCTTGTGTGAAAATGAGGCAGATTCTATAGTATATGGAATGCCAAAAAAAGCTAGAGATACTAACCCAAATTTAAAGCCTATGAGTTTAATAGAGCTCAAAAAAGAAATAATTAATTTTATCAAGTCATAGGATGGAAAGATGATAAAAATTACAGAAAATGAAATGAATGATTTTATAAAAATAGTAGAACAAATAAGCGGAAATAACCTTAATACTAAAAAAGATATTTTATCTATAAAACTTCCTAAATTTTTACAAGAACTAGGTTTAAGTAGTCTTAGTGAATTAAATGAAAAAGTGCAGTTTCAAAGAAATTTAAAACAAGAAACTATGGATTTTATCACAGTTTGTGAGACTTATTTTTTTAGAGAATTAGAGCAATTAAAAGATGTAATTTTTTATATAAAATCTCTTGATCGTCCTGTAAACGTGCTTTGTGCTCCATGCTCAAGTGGTGAGGAAGTGTATTCTTTGGCTATTTTGGCAAGTGAGAATTTCATTAAAGGTGTGAATATAGTTGGTATAGATATTAATAAAAAAATGATAGATAAATGCAATGAAATGATATATTCAGAGCGTTCAGTAGCTAGATTAAACACTATGCAAAAAACGCGTTATTTTGATGTAAAAGATAGAATGTATCAGCTTAAAAAAGAAACCTTAGCTTGTAGATGTCGTTTTGAGCTTTGTAATGTTTTTGATGATTCTTTATTTAAACTTGGAAAATTTGATGTGATTTTTTCAAGAAATATGATGATTTATTTTGATCAAGATTTCAAAATAAGACTTATGGAGCGTTTTTATAAGATATTAAATAGAGAGGGTAGAATATATCCAGGAAAATCAGATCTTGTGCCTGAAACAGCGTATTTTGATAAGAACTTTTCAGCAGGTGGGGTTTATTATTCTAAGGTGGATTAATTATATTTTTTATTAAACCACCACCAATAAATCGCCGCAAAGATAAAACATACTCCTAAGCCAAAAGTAAAATGACTTAATTTTACTCCATAAAATTCAAATAAATATCCTGTTGAAAAAGCAATAATCGCACTAAAAGTTAAATACACCATATCATTATAGGCAATCACTCTACCATAGTATCTTTTATCGCAATCATTTTGTAAAAGTGTGTAAGTATAGCTCCATAAAGATGAAGTACAAAATCCTGCCATTACTAAGCCTATAAAGGCAAGATAAAAGTTAAATTGCAAACAAGCCCAAAGCATTATGCCTATACCTTGCGCTAAATATAAATATACTAAAGTGTTTTTATTAATATAAGGACTAAGAACATAAGGTCCTATGAGTAAAGATATGGCTCTTATGGCATTAGAAAGCCCTATGGCTAGAGGTATGGAAATAACTTTTGCGTATTCATATTCGGCTAAAAGAGTGATTAAAACATCATAAGCGGTTATCCCTACAACTCCATGAAGCAAAATCAAATGAATGATTTTTTTATTGCTAAATACATAAGCTAAACCTTCTTTGATTAGTATAAAAAGATTGTTTTGTGTGGTATTTTTTTCATCAGGTAAGATTAAAGTTTTAAGTATAAGCATGGCACAAAATAGCATTAAAGTATCAGCTATGAAAGCTGGTTTTACTCCAAAAAGATCTATAAAAAGTCCTGCTGCACCCATACCCAAAGCATATGATACAGCCCATATAATACTATGAAGTTCATTACCTAGTTTTAATTCTTGTGGGGTTAAAATTTTAGGTAAAACTGACATTTCTGTTTGGAAATACATACTTGCAACCGCCATACGCACAAAGGTTAAAAAGTATAAAAACCAAAGCATAGCTAAAGAATTTACAAAAATTAGCATAAAAATAGAAATCATCTCAATGCTAATCATTGTTAGCAATAAATTCTTAGGTTTAAATCTATCTACTATAACTCCATTTATAGGTGCAAGTATAATAGAAGGTAAAAAAACAAAAATAGCTGAAAAACCTATGATATTCGCAGGTGCTTGTAGTTCTTTAGTTAAAAGAGTAAAAACACCTACTTGAGAAAACCATGCACCAAAATAACTTATAAATTGTACTGTTGCTAAAAGGCGAAAAGTTTTATTGTTTTTAAATAAAGACCTATAAGTCATGAGTATCCTATGAATATATGAAATTAAAGGGCTTGATTATAGCGTTTTTAAGATTATTTTACATTTAAATGCTATAATAATTCTTTTTATAAAAAAGGTTAATAATGAATAGATTAAGCAAAAAAGAAGCATTAAATTTGCTCCAAAATGCACCTTTGTATGAATTAGGCGCAATGGCATATGAGAAAAAATCAGAGCTTCACCCTGAAAAAATAACTACTTTTGTGGTAGATAGAAATATAAATTATACAAATATTTGCTGTATTGATTGTGATTTTTGTGCTTTTTGTAGAAAAGAAAAAGATGATGATTCTTATATTTTAAAATACGAAGAAATAGGGCAAAAAATAGAAGAATTACAAGCCATAGGTGGAACGCAAATTTTATTTCAAGGCGGAGTACACCCAAAACTTAAAATAGAATGGTATGAAGACTTACTTTCTTATATAAAAACTAATTATCCAACCATCACTGTGCATGGTTTTTCAGCAGTAGAGATAGCTTATATAGCAAGAGTTTCTAAAATTTCTATCGAAGAGGTTTTAAAAAGATTACAAGCTAAAGGACTTTTTTCTATACCTGGAGCAGGTGCTGAAGTATTAAGCGATAGGGTAAGAGATATTATAGCACCACACAAATGTGACACAGCTACTTGGCTTAGGGTGCATGAGAGTGCGCATAATATAGGTATGAAAAGTACTGCTACAATGATGTTTGGTACGGTTGAAAATGATGAGGAAATTATCGAACATTTTGATCATTTAAGAAATTTACAAGATAAAACAAATGGCTTTAGAGCTTTTATTTTGTGGTCATTTCAAAGTGAAAATACCCCTTTAATCAAAAAACACCCTGAAATCATCAAGCAAAGCTCTAATAGATATTTAAGATTGCTAGCTTTGGCAAGATTATATTTGGATAATTTTAAAAATTTACAAAGTTCTTGGGTAACACAAGGCTCTTTAATAGGCCAACTTGCTTTAAAATTTGGTGCAAATGATTTAGGTTCAACTATGATGGAAGAAAATGTCGTAGCAGCAGCTGGTGCAAAATACAGAATGAATCAAGAGCAAATGATAGAACTTATCAAAGATATAGGGGAATTACCCGCTAAACGCGACACAGCTTATAATATTTTAGAAAGGTTTTAATGCTAAATTTAGACTTTAATGAAACTAAAATAGACATAATATATGAGTATGAAAATGAGCTTCCTGTGGTATTTTTTAAACTCATTTTTAAAAATAGTGGAAAAATAGCAGAAAAACACAATAGAGGATGTGCAAGTATGCTTGCTAGGCTTTTAAACGAAGGAAGTAATGATGAGTTTTTTAAAAGCTTAGAATACCGTGCTATAGAGCTTTATGCTAAGGCTAGTTTTGAGCATTTTCAAATTAGTATTAAATGCTTGAAAGAACATTTTGATTTTGCTTTAGAAAAATTACAAGAATTGTTTTTAAATGTGCGTTTTGATGAAAAAATCTTACAAAGATTAAAAACTTTAGCCTTAGGTGAGCTTGCAAGTTTAAATACTGATTATGATTATCAAGCAAAAAGACTTTTAAATAAAAATGTTTTCAAAGATGAAATTTTTGCTAGTGGTCTTGATGGGACTAAAGAAAGCATAGAAAAGATTAGCTTAAAAGAATTGCAAGATTTTATGAGTGAAAATTTAGTACTTGATAATGCTTTATTTGTTTTTGGTGGAGATATTAAAGAAAATGAAGTAAAGATTAAAGTAGAAAAAATTTGCCAAATTCTAAAAAGAAACACTCCAAATCAAAATAAAAATTACAAACTCATTGATGAGAGTATAGAAGTAAGTGAGCAAAAAAGTACCGAGCAAGCTTATATATACTTTTGCTCTCCATTAAATATACAAATTAATGATGAGAAAATGTATTTAGCTAAACTTGCTTTATTTATCTTGGGTCAAGGTGGTTTTGGTTCGCGTTTGATGGAAGAAGTGCGTGTGAAAAGAGGCTTGGCGTATTCAGCATATGCTATGCTTGATGTAAATTTAAATTATAGTAGAGTTTTTGGGTATTTGCAAACTAAAAATGAAAGTTCTAATGAGGCTAAAGCTTTAGTTAAGGAAGTTTTTGAAAATTTTGTCCAAAATGGAGTAAATGACAAAGAATTTCAACTAGCTAAGCAATTTTTAGTAGGTTCTATGCCTTTAAGGTATGAAAGCTTGGCTAAAAGACTAGATATAATGCTAAATGAGTATTTGCATGGTTTAAAACTTGGAAATTTAAAAGAAGAAATGCAAAAGATCAAAAACACTACCTTAGATGAACTAAATGACTTTATTAAAGCTCATAATGAAATTACCAAAGTGAGTTTTGCAAGTATAGAAAATGAAAGTTGAAGAAAAGGATTTAAAACTACTTCATGCTTTAGGGGTTAAAAATTGTATCGATTTGGCTTTGATTTTACCTAAAAAATTTGATGATTTTAGAATTTCAAAGTTTCCAAAAGATACATTTTGTACCCAAAATGTAAAAATTATCAGCACGCAAAATCATCACTCTCAGCTTTTTATGCTTTGTGAATGTTTAGAATGGGGTATAAAAGCAAATATAGTAATCTTTCATCCTAATAAATGGCATTTTAAAATTTTTAAACATAATGCTTTAATTTGTATCCATGCAAAGATGAATTTTTTTAATGGAATTTGGCAGTTTATAAACCCAAAAATAGTAAAAAACATAGGTCAAATAGTCCCTAAATACCAAATTAGCTCTATTAAAGATGAAAGTATCAAAAAACTTATTTTAAAATATGTCAATGAAGCTAATTTAAAAGCACTAAATTTAGAACAAAAATACATTAATTTACTTTTAAATTTACACAATTATGATGATTTAACTCTTTATGAAAATTTTAACGCCATGGTTAAAGACTTAAAATATATAGAAATTTTTAATCATTTAAGGCGTTTAAAGGGTAAAAAAATATCACAAAATGCTTATGAAATAGAACTTTTTGATATAAGCTCTTGGCTTAAGGGTTTAGAATTTAACCCTACAAATGATCAGCTTTTAGCGATAGAAGATATTAAAAAAGATTTACAAAATAAAGTTGCTAAAAGGCGTGTGGTAATGGGTGATGTGGGTTGTGGCAAGACTTTGGTCATACTTGCTGCAAGTTTGCTAGTGTATCCTAAAAAGGCTATTTTAATGGCTCCAACTAGTATATTAGCAGAGCAAATTTATCATGAAGCAAAAAGACTGTTACCTAATTTTGTTAATGTATTGCTTTTAAAAGGTGGTAAAAAAGATAAAGATTTAGCAAAATTAAAAGAACAAGCTCATTTTATCATAGGTACACATGCACTCATTCATCAAGAAGAATTTGAAGCAGTTTTAGTGATGATAGATGAGCAACACCGCTTTGGTTCTAATCAAAGACAAAAAATAAGTGAGCTTAGCAAAAACTCTCAATATGCTCCACATATCGTACAATTTTCTGCTACACCTATACCAAGAACACTTTCTATGATACAAAGTGAGCTTGTAAATTTTAGTTTTATCAAACAAATGCCTTTTAAAAAAGATATTAAGACTTTTTGTATACAAGATAAAGATTTTAAATATTTGCTTAAAAAAATCGATGATGAACTAGCTAAAAATCATCAAATAATCATCATTTATCCTTTAGTAAATGAAAGTGAAAATATAGATTATTTATCGCTAGAGCAAGCACAAGGATACTGGATAAACAAATACAAAAATGTTTATGTAACCCATGGAAAAGATAAAAATAAAGATCAAATTTTGCAAGAATTTAGAGAAAAAGGCACGATTTTGCTTTCTACAACGGTGGTTGAAGTGGGTATTTCTTTGCCAAGACTAAGTGTGATTGTTATTGTTGGGGCTGAAAGACTTGGGCTTGCTACCTTACACCAGCTTCGAGGTAGGGTAGGCAGAGTAGGGCTTGAGAGTTTTTGTTATTTATATACTAAGCAAAAAGAAATTCCAAGCCGTTTGCTTGAATTTGCTAAAACTTTAGATGGATTTAAAATAGCTGAGCTTGATTTAAAAAACAGACTAAGCGGGGATTTGCTAGATGGTAGAGTACAGCATGGCAATCATTTTAAATTTTTTGATTTTGCAGATGATGAAGAATTAGTTGCAAGAGCAAAAGAAAGTATTAAAAATATGGAAAAAGAAAATGGATAAACACTTTGAAATTTTAATTTCTAAAGGTAAGAAAAAACATTTTAACAAAGGGAATATTTTATTTTTTCAAGGTGAAAAAGCAAATAAAATTTACATTTTACTAAGTGGAAAAGTGCGTATATATAAGGTGAATGCAAAAGGTTTTGAGCTGACACTGCATACTTTAACTCCGGTAAATTTTATAGCTGAAATGCCTGTGTTTGAGGGTATTAATTACCCAGCTAATGCTATTTGTGAGCAAGATTGTGAAATTTGTGTTTTTGATTTTGATGAATTTAAAAAATTATGCTTAGAAAATGGAGAATTTAGCTTTTTGCTTTTGACTTCTTTAATCGGTAAAATTCGAATTTTAGAAAATTTCATCAGACAAAAATCTTTGGATTTAAAGTCAAGACTAGTCAGCTTTTTACTAGAAAATGAAGAAAAATTACAAAATTTAAAGCAAAAAGAAATCGCTGTGATTTTAAATTTACCCCCAGAATCTTTGTCGCGTTTTTTAAAAGAATTAAAACAAAATGAGCTTATTTGCACAAATAAAGGTAAAATAGCAATTTTAAATAAAGAAAAAATGCAAAATTTAATTAAGTCTTTTTAAATCTTATTTGTTACAATATTATATTTAAAGTATGGAAGGTTTTATGGATTTTGATTTTTTAATCAAGTTTAGCCCTATGTTTATACAAGCTTCTTGGCTTACTTTAAAACTTGCTATTTATGGAGTATTTTTTTCATTTTTAGTAGGTTTATTTTGTGTGGGAGTAAGTTATTTTAAATTTTCTTTTTTAAATACAATCTGTAAAATTTATATAGAATTTTCAAGAAACACACCTTTATTAATCCAACTTTTCTTTTTATATTATGCCTTGCCTGAGTTTGGGATACACCTTAGTTCTTTTGCTTGTGCTGTGATAGGACTTAGTTTTTTAGGTGGTTCTTATATGGCTGAGAGCTTAAGAGCGGGTATGGAAGCAGTGAAAAAACAACAATACGAATCAGGACTTTCTTTGGGTTTGAGTAAATGGCAAAATTTCCGTTATGTTATCATGCCTCAAGCTTTGGGTATAGCTATGCCAAGCATTAGTGCAAATATCATTTTTTTACTCAAAGAAACTTCAGTAGTAAGCATTATTGCTTTAGCAGATTTAGTATATGTGGCTAAAGATCTTATAGGGCTTTATTATAAAAGTAACGAAGCATTATTTGCTTTGGTGCTTTGTTATTTGATTTTGATTTTACCTTTATCTTTAGTGTTAAACCGTATAGAAAAAAGGTTAAATTATGTTTGAAATTTTAAATCAAGATACCTTTTTTAGACTAGCACAAGGTTTAAAGGTTACTTTAGAGCTTTCGTTAATTAGTGTTTTAATTTCACTCATAGGAGGAGTATTTTTTGGAATTTTAATGCATTCTAAAAATAAAATCCTTTATGCTTTTTGTCGTTTTATGCTTGAGTTTGTGCGTATTATGCCTTTGATTGTTTGGCTTTTTATAGTGCATTTTGGTTTGGCGAAATGGTTTGGATGGCATTTGAGTGCTTTGGGTTCTAGTATTATTGTTTTTAGTATTTGGGGCGTGTTTGAGATGATGGATTTGGTTAGATCGTCTTTAGCAAGCATACCAAAACACCAGTATGAATCAGGATTTTCACTGGGTTTTAATAAATTTGAAGTTTATCTTTTTATCATTATACCTTTATCTTTAAGAAGATTATTGCCAATGAGTATTAATCTTTTTACAAGAATTATTAAAAGTACTTCAGTGATTTATCTAATCGGCGGTATAGAGCTTATTAAAGTAGGCCAACAAGTGATTGAGCTTAATTTATTTCAAAATTCTTATGCTGCTTTTGTGATTTATGGTTTGATTTTATTGATTTATTTTATACTTTGCTATCCTTTGTCGGTATATTCAAAGTTTTTAGAGAAAAAATGGAGCTAATATGAGTATTTTAAAAATACAAAATTTACAAAAATATTATGATGATCATCATGTTTTAAAAGATATAAATTTAGAAGTAAATCAAAAAGAAGTAGTGGTTATACTAGGTCCAAGTGGTTGTGGGAAATCTACACTTTTAAGATGTATTAATGGTTTAGAAGAAATGGCTGATGGAGCTATTTTTGTAGATGATGAAAAAATTGATAAAAATTATAAAAAATGGACTCAAATTCGCCAAAAAATAGGTATGGTGTTTCAATCTTATGAGCTTTTTGATCATTTAAATGTGGAGCAAAATATACTTTTAGGACCTTTAAAGGTGCAAAAAAGAAAAAAAGAAGAGGTTTTAGAAGAGGCAAAATACTGGCTTGATAGAGTAGGGCTTTTGCATAAATTAAAAGCTTATCCTAAAGAATTAAGTGGTGGACAAAAACAACGTATGGCCATAGTTAGAAGCCTTTGTATGAATCCTGAAATCATGCTTTTTGATGAAGTGACAGCAGCACTTGATCCTGAAATCGTGCGCGAGGTTTTAGATGTGATTTTAAATTTAGCAAAAGATGGTATGACTATGCTTATAGTTACACATGAAATGGGTTTTGCAAGAGCAGTTGCTGATAAAATAGTTTTTATGGATGATGGAAAAATAGTAGAAATTTCAAAGCCTGATGAATTTTTTGAAAATCCAAAAACTGATCGTGCGAAGAAATTTCTCAATTTGTTTGATTTTCATCGTTAATTTTATTTTAGAAAAGATTTGTTTAAAAAATTAATATAAGGTTTAAAAATTAAATTTCAATCATTAAGGAAAAAATATGAAAAAGATTTTTCTTTTATCGTTTTTAATGGCACTTTTTTTTAGCGCCTGCTCAAATTCAAATTCTAATGAAAACTCTATAGAGAAAATCAAACAACAAGGTGTTATCCGCATAGGTGTGTTTGGTGATAAACCTCCATTTGGCTACTTAGACGCACAAGGGAAAAATCAAGGCTATGATGTGTATTTTGCTAAACGTATAGCAAAAGAACTTTTGGGTGATGAGTCTAAAGTGCAATTTGTTTTAGTCGAAGCAGCAAATAGGGTGGAGTTTTTAGAGTCAAATAAAGTAGATTTAATCTTAGCTAATTTTACTAAAACTTCAGAAAGAGAAGCTGTGGTGGATTTTGCACTACCTTATATGAAAGTTGCTCTTGGAGTAGTGGCCCCTAAAGGATCAGATATCAAAACTATAGATGATTTAAAAAATAAAACTTTGATTTTAAATAAAGGCACAACAGCTGATGCGTATTTTACAAAAAATATGCCAGAAATCAAAAGTATTAAATTTGATCAAAACACAGAAACCTTTGCGGCTTTAATCGGTAAAAGAGGCGATGCGCTAAGTCATGATAATGCATTGCTTTTTGCATGGGCTAAAGAAAATCCAAATTTTGAAGTAGTGATTAAAGAGCTTGGAAATCATGATGTCATAGCTCCTGCTGTAAAAAAAGGCGATGAAGCTATGTTAAAATTTATCAATGATTTGATTATAAAATTACAAAATGAACAATTTTTTCACAAAGCTTATGATGAAACCTTAAAGCCATTTTTTAGTGATGATATAAAAGCTGATGATGTGGTAATCGAAGGTGGCAAAATTTAATAATGCAAAAAGCTTTTAAAAATACCATCTATGCTTCTTTAGGTGGTATTTTAGAATTTTATGATTTTGTTTTATTTATCTTCTTTGCAAGTGTTTTTGCAAAAATTTTCTTTCCTCAAAATGATGATTTTTGGCCATTAATCTATACTTATGTAGCCTTTGGGGCAGGGTATTTAGCTAGACCTTTTGGTGCTGTTGTTTTAGCGCATTTTGCAGATATTAAAGGGCGTAAGAATGTTTTTTATATCAGTATGCTTTTGATGGTCGTGCCAAGTTTTGTTTTGGCCTTTTTACCTACTTATGAAAGTATAGGACTTTTTGCTACTTTTATGCTTTTTATCATACGGATAGCCCAAGGACTAGCCATAGGAGCTGAAGTTAGTGGTGCTTGGATTTTTGTGAGTGAATTTGTGAGTAAAAAAAGACTTGGCTTGGCACTTGGTTTTATTTCAGCGACTTTAACTTTAGGTTTATTACTTGGAAATTTAGCGACTTTAAGTATATATGCGTATTTTAATAAAGAAGAAGTAGAAAGCTTTGCTTGGAGAATTCCTTTTTTTATAGGGGGATTTTTTGGCATATTAGCTTTATTTTTGCGTACAAAACTTAACGAAACACCAGCTTTTAAAAATATAAAAGAAAAAGAAAAAATTTTAAATTTCCCGCTTTTACAAGCTTTAAAAACACATAAAAAAAGTATGTTAATATGTGCTTTACTTACTGTGGTTTTAACAAGCGGGGTAGCTACTTTAATGATACTGCCACAATATTTTGAAAGCTTATTAGGAGTTAGTAAAACTACTGCTTTGACATATCAAAATTTGGCCATAGTGATGATCATACTAGGAAGTTTAGCACAAGGGTATTTAGCGGATTTTTTAGGACATTTTAGGATTTGCTTGATTTTTACTGTTGTTTTTGGAGCTTTTGGCATAAGTTTTAGCTTTTATAATGAGTGGTTTTTGTTATTTTATTTACTTGCTTGTTTTGCGCAAGGTATTATAGCTTTTGCTCCTATTTTTATGACTCAAATTTTTACTACAGAGTTAAGATCAAGTGGTCTTTCTTTTGCTTATAATATCTCTTATGCGATTTTAGGTTTTTTAACTCCCTTTGTTGTTAATTTTATGTATGAGAAATATTTTTATATTTATATTATTTTTATAGTGATTGCTAGTTTGTTAAGTATACTTTTAGTAAAAAGTTCTTTTAGAAATTTATAACATTATTTTTACTCAAAAAACCTATTTTACAATACATTCAAGCTCATGTAATATATTCTTATCATACTAATATTTTATTATTTTTTATAATTAAGCTTAAATTTATAAACATAGTATTAACATAAGTTATTTATTAACTAATTATTTGTAATACTAATTACAGATGATTAAAATATTACTTCAAAGGATTTCTCAATGATAGCATTTACTTGTAAGCGTATGGGGGGGGGAATAGCACTTTATTAAAACTCTCTTTTGCTACCATTATCTCTTTAACTTCCCTAC